>NZ_JBSFUB010000001.1:0-194760 GCF_053591575.1 Streptomyces altiplanensis
GGCCTCGACTTCAACGCCCAGCGCCGCGCGGTGCTGGACAACCACGCACGGCGTACGGAAGAGCTCGCCGAGGACGTCGAGGCCCCCGGGCGGGCCGCTCCACGGTGACTTCGACGCGTCAGGCGAATACGGCGAGGCTCTTCGCCTTGCCCCGGCTCTCCTCGACGAGCGCGAGGAAACGCCCCTCGGGCCCGAAGACAGCGACCGGGCTGGTGTCGTACGCCGGCATGTCGAGCCGTACGCCGTTGGTCACCAGGCCCGCGCGCCTCTGGTCCACGTCCCAGCGCGCGAACGCGGCGGCCGCCGCGTCGGCGATCGGCATGACCGTGAGCTCCTCCTGGAGCTGCTCCAGCGTCTTCGCCGCGTCGAGCCCGTACGGGCCGACCCGGGTCCGGCGCAGCGCGGTCAGGTGCCCGCCCACGCCGAGCCCCGCGCCGAGGTCACGGGCGAGGGCGCGGATGTACGTACCGGAGGAGCAGACCACGGAGACGACGAGGTCGACGACGGGCGTCCCGTCCTCGGCCACCGCCTCGCGCACGTCGTACACCTGGAAGGACGAGACGGTCACCGGCCGGGCCGGGATCTCGAACTCCTCGCCCTCGCGCACCCGCGAGTACGACCGCTTGCCGTTGATCTTGATGGCGCTGACCTTGGACGGCACCTGCATGATGGCGCCGGTCAGCCCGGCGACGCCCGCGTCGATGCCTTCCCTGGTCACGCCGGACGCGTCGGTGGACGTGGTGATGTCGCCCTCCGCGTCGTCGGTGACCGTGGTCTGGCCGAGCCGGATCGTGCCCAGGTACTCCTTCTCGGTCAGTGCGAGGTGACCGAGGAGTTTCGTGGCCTTCTCGACGCCGAGGACGAGGACGCCCGTCGCCATGGGGTCGAGCGTGCCCGCGTGGCCGACGCGGCGGGTCTTGGCGATCCCGCGCATCTTGGCGACGACGTCGTGCGAAGTGAAGCCGGACGGCTTGTCGACGATGACAAGGCCGTCCGGCGTCGTGGTGGTGCGCTTCATCCCGCGGTTTCGCCCTCGTCCTCGTCGTCGGCGCCTTCGTCGGCGTCGTCCTCGGGCTTGCGGTACGGGTCGGCGTCGCCGGCGTACGTCTTGCCCGTCGAGACCTGGCGCACCTCGGCGTCCTTGGCACGCGCCTTGTCGAGGAGGTCCTCGATCGTGCGCGCGGTGTCCGGCAGTGCGTCCGCGACGAACGTCAGCGACGGCGTGTGACGCACCCCGGTCTGCCGGCCGACCTCGGAACGCAGGACGCCCTTGGCGCTCTCCAGCGCGGCGGCCGAAGCGGCGCGCGCTTCGTCGTCGCCGTAGACCGTGTAGAAGACCGTGGCCTCCCGCAGGTCACCGGTGACCCGGGCGTCCGTGATGGTCACGAACCCCAGTCGCGGATCCTTGATTCGCCGGTCCAGGGTCTCCGCGACCACGACCTGGATGCGATCGGCCAGCTTGCGGGCCCGCGCTTTGTCGGTCACCGGTCCGTCTCCTCTTTCTGCTGAACGTCAGTCTTCGTCACTGTGCAGCCGCCGTCTCACCGACAGCAGCTCCACCTCGGGCCGGGCGGCGACCATGCGCTCGCACCGGTCCAGTATGTCTGTGAGATGCCCCGTATCCCCTGAGACCACCGCCACGCCGATCTCGGCTCTGCGATAGACATCCTGGTCGCCGACTTCCGCCACGCTCACTGCGAATTTGCGGTGCAGCTCGGCGACGATCGGGCGTACTACGGAGCGCTTCTCCTTCAGCGACCGTACGTCGCCGAGGAGCAGGTCGAAGGACAGTGTCCCCACGTACATGTGTGTCCGGATGTCCCGCCGGTACGGGTTCGGGGGCCCGGGGGTCGTCCCCCGGACTGGCACGGCCGTGTCCCGCCGACCACTCGGCAGGGACACAAGAACCGTACACGCAACGGCCGGGGCCGCTCGACGGAAATAATCTCCGCCGAGCGGCCCCGACTGTACTGCGCAGCTACACGGCTCAGCCGCGCGGCTTCTCGCGCATCTCGTACGTCGCGATGACGTCGTCGATCTTGATGTCGTTGAAGTTTCCGAGGTTGATACCGCCCTCGAAGCCTTCGCGGATCTCGGTGACGTCGTCCTTGAAGCGGCGCAGACCCTGGATGTTGAGGTCCTCGGCGATGACCTTGCCGTCGCGGATGAGGCGCGCCTTGGTGTTGCGCTTGACCTCGCCCGAGCGGACCAGGACACCGGCGATGTTGCCCAGCTTGGACGAGCGGAAGATCTCGCGGATCTCCGCCGTGCCGAGCTCGACCTCTTCGTACTCCGGCTTGAGCATGCCCTTGAGGGCCGCTTCGATCTCTTCGATCGCCTGGTAGATGACCGAGTAGTACCGGACGTCGACGCCCTCGCGGTCCGCCATCTGCGCGGCGCGGCCGGCAGCTCGGACGTTGAAGCCGATGACGATGGCGTCGGAGCCCATCGCCAGGTCGATGTCGGACTCGGTGACCGCACCCACACCGCGGTGCAGGACCCGGATCTCAACCTCTTCACCGACGTCGAGCTGGAGCAGCGAGGACTCGAGAGCCTCCACCGAACCGGACGCGTCGCCCTTGATGATGATGTTGAGGTCCTGGACCAGACCGGCCTTGAGCACCTTGTCGAGGTCCTCGAGGGACACCCGGCGGGTGCGCTTGGCGAAGGCCGCGTTGCGCTCGCGCGCCGCACGCTTCTCGGCGATCTGGCGGGCCGTACGGTCCTCGTCGACGACCAGGAAGTTGTCGCCGGCGCCGGGGACGTTGGTGAGACCCAGGACCAGGACGGGGGTCGACGGACCCGCTTCCTCGACGTTGTTGCCGTGGTCGTCGAGCATCGCCCGGACTCGGCCGTACGCGTCACCGGCGACCATCGTGTCACCGACGCGGAGCGTTCCGCGCTGGACGAGCACGGTGGCGACGGCGCCGCGACCGCGGTCGAGGTGGGCCTCGATCGCAATACCCTGCGCGTCCATCTCCGCGTTCGCCCGGAGGTCGAGCGAAGCGTCCGCGGTCAGGACCACGGCCTCCAGCAGCTGATCGATGTTCAGCTCCTGCTTGGCGGAGATGTCGACGAACATCGTGTCGCCGCCGTACTCCTCGGCCACCAGACCGAACTCGGTGAGCTGACCGCGCACCTTGGTCGGGTCGGCACCCTCGACGTCGATCTTGTTGACCGCGACCACGATCGGCACGTCGGCCGCCTTGGCGTGGTTCAGCGCCTCGATCGTCTGCGGCATCACACCGTCGTTCGCCGCGACCACGAGGATCGCGATGTCGGTGGACTTCGCACCACGGGCACGCATGGCGGTGAACGCCTCGTGACCGGGGGTGTCGATGAAGGTGATGGCGCGCTCTTCACCGTTGACCTCGGTGGCGACCTGGTACGCACCGATGTGCTGCGTAATACCGCCGGCCTCGCCCGCGACGACGTTCGTCTTGCGGATCGCGTCCAGCAGTCGGGTCTTACCGTGGTCGACGTGACCCATGACGGTCACGACCGGCGGACGGGAGACGAGCATTTCCTCGCCGCCCTCGTCCTCGCCGAACTCGATGGAGAAGGACTCGAGGAGCTCGCGGTCCTCCTCCTCCGGGCTGACGATCTCGAGGACGAAGTTCATCTCTTCCGCGAGGAGCTTCAGCGTCTCGTCGGAGACGGACTGCGTGGCAGTGACCATCTCGCCGAGGTTCATCATCACGCCGACGAGCGACGCCGGGTTGGCGTTGATCTTCTCGGCGAAGTCGGTGAGCGAGGCACCGCGCGACAGGCGGACGGTCTGTCCGTTGCCGCGAGGCAGCATGACGCCGCCCACGGACGGGGCCTGCATGGCCTCGTACTCCTGGCGCCTCTGCCTCTTCGACTTGCGACCGCGACGAGCGGGCCCGCCGGGACGGCCGAACGCACCCTGCGTGCCACCACGGGCACCGGGACCGCCGGGACGGCCACCGAAGCCGGGACGACCGCCGAAGCCGCCGCCGCCACCGGGACGGCCCGCGCCGCCACCGCCGCCGGGACCACCGGGACGGCCGGCGAAGCCGCCGCCACCGCCACCGGGACCGGCCGGACGGCCGGCGAAGCCGCCGCCGGGACGACCGCCGCCGCCACCCGGACGGCCACCGGGGCCGCCGGGACCGCGGCCACCGCCGCCGGGACCGCCACCAGGACGGGGACCGGCAGCCGGACGCTGCGGCATCATGCCGGGGTTCGGACGGTTACCGCCGGGAGCACCGCCCGGACGCGGGGCGCCGCCCTGCGGACGGGGCATGCCACCGGGGGTCGGACGTGCGCCGCCCTGGCCCTGCGGACGCGGAGCGCCGCCGGGACCGCCCTGCGGGCGCGGGGCGCCACCGGGTGCCGGAGCACCGGCGCCGCCGCCCGGACGGGGCGCGCCGCCGGGACGGGGCGCCTGGGGGCGCGCCATGCCGGTGGAGCCGCCGGAGGTGAACGGGTTGTTGCCCGGACGCGGACCCGCGGGACGGGCACCGCCCGGACGCGGGGCCTGCTGGCCGCCGGGACGGGCGGGACGCTCGCCACCACGGCGGTCGTCGCGCTGGCCGCCGTCACGCTGACCACCGTCACGCTGACCGGCCGGAGCCGGACGGGCGGGACGCGGGCCGGGCGTGGCGCCCGTGGGGCGCGGGGCCTGCTGCGGCTGCGCGGGGGCAGCCTGCTGGGCCGGCTCGGGCGCGGAGAACTCCGCCGCGGGCACCGGTGCCGCCGGAGCGGGCTTGGCCGGTGCGGGCTTGGGGCCCGGACGCGGGGCGCCGGACGGCGCGGACGCCGCCGGGGCGCTCTTCGGAGCCTCGGCCGCGGCCGGCCTGGGGGCCGGGGCACCGGGCTTCGGGGCGCCGGGACGTGCTGCCTGCGCCGGGGAGGGCGCGGACGAGGGGGCCGTCGGGGACGGCTTTGCGGGCGTCGCCTTACGCGGCGCGCCCGGCTTGGCTGCGGACTTGCCGGCGTTGCCGCCGGGACCCTGCAGTGCGTCAGTCAGTTTGCGTACAACCGGCGCCTCGATCGTCGAGGACGCCGAGCGGACGAATTCACCAAGTTCTTGGAGCTTGGCCATGACGACCTTGCTCTCCACACCGAACTCCTTGGCGAGTTCGTATACCCGGACCTTTGCCACTTCGCTCCTTTGAGGTCCGGGTTACCGCCGGACCGTCGCTACTTCATGGGCGTACTCATCGCGTACTCATCGAGTGCTCATCGCAATCTCGACCTACTTCCAACTCGCGAGGTACCTGACCGCACGGTTATCCGTGCCGTTCTCTTCTTACGGTGTTGCCTGCTCGACAAACTGGCTCAGTGCCGTTGTGTCGAGCGGTGCCCGGCCCCGAAAGGCCCGGGGAAACGCCCGGCGGCGGACCGCCAGAGCGAGACAGGCAGGGGCGGGGTGAACGTACGCACCCCGGCCGGGCAGCGTACCGCGAGGATCGGGGACACACTCGCCCTCGACCACCACGATCCGCAGCAGTCCGCTCTTGGCCGCTCGCTCCCGGCATCCCACACAGGTTCGCTCAGGGCATACGCGGGCATGCGTCCGGCCAGACACTATTAAGTCTACCTCCCCGCAGCGACCTCACCCCATCGGGGCAAAAATCGAACGGTTGTTGTCGTGAAACCTGCCTCAGTCCCGGTCGTCCGAGGGCTGCTCGGTGTCGGGACGGATGTCGATGCGCCAGCCGGTCAGCCGGGCGGCGAGGCGGGCGTTCTGGCCCTCCTTGCCGATGGCCAGCGAGAGCTGGTAGTCGGGCACGGTGACCCGGGCGGAGCGGGTCGCCATGTCCACGATCTCGACCTTGCTGACGCGTGCGGGCGACAGCGCGTTGGCCACCATCTCGGCCGGGTCGTCCGACCAGTCCACGATGTCGATCTTCTCGCCGTGCAGCTCGGCCATGACGTTGCGCACACGCCCGCCCATCGGGCCGATGCAGGCGCCCTTGGGGTTCAGACCCGACCGCGTCGACCGTACGGCGATCTTGGAGCGGTGGCCGGCCTCGCGGGCGATGGCCTCGATGACGACCGAGCCGTCCGCGATCTCCGGCACCTCCAGGGCGAAGAGCTGCTTCACCAGGTTGGGGTGCGTACGTGACAACGTCACGGACGGGCCGCGCATTCCCTTGGCCACCCGTACGACGTACGACCGCAGTCGCAGGCCGTGCGTGTACTCCTCGCCGGGCACCTGCTCCTGCACGGGCAGGATGGCTTCCAGCTTGCCGAGGTCGACCAGGACGTTCTTGGGGTCCCTGCCCTGCTGCACGACGCCCGTGACGACGTCGCCCTCGTGGCCCGCGTACTCGCCGAAGGTCCGGTCGTCCTCGGCGTCGCGCAGACGCTGGAGGATGACCTGCTTGGCGGTGCTCGCCGCGATCCGTCCGAAGTCGGACGGGGTGTCGTCGAATTCCTTGGGCTCCTGGCCCTCTTCGAGATCCGCCGGGTCCTCCTTCGCCCAGACCGTCACGTGCCCGGTCTCGCGGTTGAGTTCCACGCGCGCGCGGCGGTGGCTTCCCTCGGTGCGGTGGTACGCGATGAGGAGGGCCGATTCGATCGCCTCGACCAAAAGGTCGAAGGAGATCTCCTTTTCTTTCGCCAAGCCCTTCAGGAGCTTTACGTCGATGTCCATGGCTACGCCTCCTCTTCCTTCTTGTCCTTGCGGTTGAACTCGATCTCCACCCGCGCCTTGGCGATGTCCGCGAAGGCGACCCGGCGGGCGGTGGGCTTGCGGCCCTTCACGCCCGGCACTTCGAGGTCGAGCCCTTCCTCGTCCACGGCCAGAATGCGCGCGACCAGCTCGGTGGCGTCGTTCAGCGTGAGCTTGGCGAGGCGTCCGGTGGCCCGTACGTAGTGGCGGCGCTCCGACAGCGGGCGGTCGGCGCCCGGCGAACTGACTTCGAGGACGTACTCGCCCTCGCCCATCGCGTCCGTCTCGTCGAGCTTCTCGGAGACGGCGCGGCTCAGCTCGGCGCAGGCGTCGAGTTCCACGCCCTCGTCGGAGTCGACGACGATCCTCAGCTGGCGGCGGCGGCCCGCCCGGGACACCTCGATGTCTTCCAGATCGAGGCCTTCTGCGCTGACCAGTGGTTCCAGGAGTGCGCGCAGCCTGTCGCTCTGGGTGGTGCTCATCCGGGTGACTCCTCGGCCGCGTGTGCTGTTGTGTGGATCGTCGCGTGTCAGATCAAAGGGTATCCGGTCCCGAGGGGTGTTGCCGTCCGCCCACCGCGCGGCCGCAGGTACGCTCGCCTGCGGTGATCACCGCAGAGGCCCGAGGGAGACACACGTGCGGCGCACGGAAACCACACGCAGGGGTGCGCTCGCGGCGACCGGGGCCGCGGCCGTCGCGCTGCTGGCCGGCGGGTGTACGGAGGGTTCGGCTCCGCGGGGCACGGAAGGCTCCGCCGCCGGGGCCGGGGCCGCGTCCGCGCGGACCGAGGCGAGGCTGCGGAAGCGTTCCGCGCGGGTGCGGCAGACGCTCCTGGCGCACTACGACGCCGTCATCGCCGCCCACCCCTCCACCGCCGGCCGGCTGGAACCGCTGCGCGAAGCGGTGGCCCGGCAGACGGACGCGCTGCGGGCCGGGGGCCCGGCGGGCCGCGCCTCCGCGCCGCCGGCCGTCGCCACCGAGCCGAAGGCCGCGCTGAAGGAGCTCGCCGCCGAGGAACGGCGCGGCGCCGACGCGCACACCGCGGCCCTCCTCGACGCGCCGGCGGAGCTGGCACGGCTGCTGGCGTCCGTCGCCGCGGCCGGCGCCGCGCACGTGTATCTGCTGACGACCGAGGGGAGCGACGGGTGAGCGGGACGCCGACCGGCATGCAGGCGGTGGAGGCCGTGCAGGCCGCCCTGGCCGCCGAACACGCCGCCGTGTACGGGTACGGGGTCGTCGGCGGCCGGATCGCCGACGAGCGCAGGGACGAGGCGCGGGAGGCATACGACGCCCACCGTGCGCGGCGCGACGCGCTGGAGCGGACCGTGCGCGACCTGGGCGCCACCCCGGTGGCCGCGGCCGCCGCGTACACCCTGCCGTTCCCGGTGCCCGACGCGGCCGCGGCGCTGCGGCTCGCCGCCGAGCTGGAGAACCGGGTGGCCGGCGTCTACTCCGATCTCGTACGCGCCGCCACCGGGCCGCTCCGGCGCGAGGCGGCGGGGGCGCTGCGGGAGGCAGCGGTGCGGGCGGTGCGCTGGCGGGGACGCGGCGTAGCCTTTCCTGGGCTCGCCGAGCTGACCACCCCGGCCACGAGCCGCAAGCAGTGAGCTTTGAGCCGGCCTTTGAAGGGGACCCACACGCATGCTTTTTGAAGCGCCGCCGCGTCTCGTACGAGCGCTGGGCGAGGCGTACGGAGACGCGGCGGCCGCCGACTGGCTCGGGAAGCTGCCCGAGCTCGCCGAGGAGGCCGTGTCCCGGCGGGGGCTGACCGTCGAGCGGGTGCAGAACCCCGGCGGCAGGAGCAGCCTGGTCGTTCTCGTACGGCAGCAGGACGGCACTCCGGCCGCGCTCAAGATCGCGCCCGAGGAGGCCGGCCCCGGCCCGGAGCGGGCGGCGCTGGCGCACTGGAACGGCTGGGGGGCGGTCCAGCTGCTCGACCGGGAGGAAGCGGGTGGCGGCGAGCTCCTCCTGGAGCGGCTGCACAGCGAGGTCTCACTGCGTTCCCTGCCGGAGGCCAAGGCGCTGCTCGAAGCGGCCGGGACCGTACGGCGGCTGTGGGTCGAGCCGCCCGCGGACCACCCCTTCGAGACCGTCGCCCAGCGCACGGCCCGCCAGGCGGCGGCGATGCGCTCCGCAGGCCCCTCGCTCGCCCCACTGGTCGAGGCGGCCCTCGCGGCGCGTGACGAGCTGACGGCGTCCGCCGGTGAACTCCTGCTGCTGCACGGCAACTTCCGGCAGGGCAAGGTGCTCGCCGGCGACCGGGCCCCGTGGCTGGCCGTCGGGCCCGACCCGCTGGTCGGGGAGCGGGCGTACGACCTGGCCCGGCTGGTCCGCGACCGGGTCGAGGACCTCGTCGCGACGGCGGCGGGCGCGTCCGTCACCCGCCGCCGGGTGAACAAGCTCGCCGACTCCCTGGACGTGGACCGGGCCAGGCTGCACGGCTGGACGCTGTTCCGTGCGGTGGAGTCGGGGGTACGGGCGACCGCGGCCGGCCGCCACCAGGACGCCGAACTGCTGCTGGAGTTCGCCGGCTGGCTGTAGCGTCCGTTATCGCGCCCCCGCCTTCCTGAAGACCTCGACCAGGCTGGTGACGCTGTCACCGGCGTGGCCGTCCGCCATGCCCCGCTCGAAGATGCCGAGCATCGCGGCGGGCAGCGCCGGGTCGACACCCGCGTCGCGCGTGGTGTGCAGGACGTGCGCGACGCTGGCCACCCCCATGGCGAGCCTGTCGACGTCGCCGGGGTGCTCCCTCGCGTCGATCCGCGGGGTGTAGAACCGGAGGAAGTCCGGCATCGAGGCGAACGTCTCCGAGGCGTGCGGCAGGAGCTCCTCGGCGCTGATGCCGTTCGCACCGGCCACCGCGAGGGCGTGCAGCCAACTGACCAGGCCGGTCCAGAACATGTCCATCTGGAGCTGGTAGTAGAGCGCGGCCAGGCCGGGGTCCTCGCCCTTGTAGTCCGTGCCGGTGAGCACCTTCAGGGTGTCCTGGTGGGCCTCGAAGACGTCCTTCGGGCCGCTGTAGTACGTCGACACGTCCGGCCCGCCGATGGTCGAGGGCGAGGACTGCACCCCGCCGGTGAGGTGGCGCGCGCCGTGCCCGGCGGCCCACTCGGCGGCCGCGCGGGCCTTGTCGGGGGTGTCGGAGCTGAGATTGACGAGGACCCGTCCGTTCAGCGACGCGGTGGCCGGCTCCAGGATGGCGTACATCGCGTCGTAGTCGGTGAGGCTGAGGACGACCAGTTCGTTGGCGGCGAGTGCCTCCTCGACCGTGGCCGCCCGGCGCGCCCCCCTCGCCACCAGTTCGTCGGCCCGGCTCGCCGTCCGGTTCCACACGGTCACCTCGTGGCCGGCGTCCAGGAACGCGCCCACCATCGCCTGCCCCATCGGGCCGAGGCCGATCACGGTCACGGACTGCTGCTGCTCACGCATGCGAAATCTCCCTCTAGAACGAACGCTCTATCCAGGAAGGAATCTAGCACAGACTCTGGAACGAACGCTCTATTTGGTAAGCTCGACGCGTGAAGACCAAGGCGGAGCAGAACACGGGAACGGGACCGGGGCCGGGTACGCGCGAGCGGATCGTCCGGACGACCTCACGGCTGATGCAGCGGCAGGGGTACGAAGGGACCGGGATCAAGCAGATCTCGCGGGAGGCCGAGGCCACGCTGGGATCCGTCTACCACTTCTTCCCCGGCGGCAAGCAGGAGCTGGCCGTGGCCGCCGTACACCACGGCGACCAGGAGTTCACCGACATCCTGCGCGAGACGTTCGAGGACCGGCAGGACCCGGCGAAGGCCGTCCTCGCCCTGACCGGGGCCCTCGCCGAGGGCCTGCGCGCCTCCGACTGGGCCGAGGGCTGCCCGGTGACCTCGACGGTCGTGGGTACGGCGGGGAGCGCCCCGGACATCCAGCGGGCCGCCGCCGAGGCGTTCGCACGCTGGCGGGCGGTGGTGTCGGACAGGCTGCGCGAGGCGGGCGTGGCCGAGGACGAGGCCCCCGCGCTCGCGTACACCGTGATCAACACGCTGGAGGGCGCCGAGCTGGCCGCCCAGGTCTCCCGGAGCGAGGAGCCGCTGGAGATCGCGGGCCGTCATCTGGCGAGGCTCATCGACTCGTACCGCTGACGCGAAAACGCGGCGAGGGCCCCGCGCGATCGCGCGGGGCCCTCGTGTGTCTGCTCTGCGTCAGGCGGTCAGGCGGGCAATCGCCTCGTCCACCGTCAGCTCCTCGCGCTCGCCCGTGCGGCGGTCCTTGAGCTCCACGACGCCCTCGGCGCTGCGGCGGCCCGCCACCAGGATCTTCGGTACGCCGATGAGCTCGGCGTCCGTGAACTTCACGCCCGGCGAGACGCCCGGACGCTCGTCGACCAGCACCCGCAGGCCGGCCGCGCCCAGCTTGTCGGCGACCTCGACGGCCAGCTCCGTCTGGAGCGCCTTGCCGGCGGCGACGACGTGCACGTCGGCCGGGGCGATCTCGGCCGGCCAGCACAGGCCCTTGTCGTCGGCGGACTGCTCGGCGAGGGCGGCGACGGCGCGGGAGACGCCGATGCCGTACGAGCCCATGGTCACGCGGACCGGCTTGCCCTGCTGGCCGAGCACGTCGAGCTGGAAGGTGTCGGCGTACTTGCGGCCGAGCTGGAAGATGTGGCCGATCTCGATCGCGCGGTCCAGCTTGAGGCCGGCGCCGCACTTCGGGCACGGGTCGCCCTCTTCGACGACGACGACGTCGAGGTAGTCGTCGACCTGGAAGTCGCGGCCCGCGACGACGTTCTTCGCGTGCTTGTCCTGCTTGTTGGCGCCGGTGATCCAGGCGGTGCCGGCGGCGACGCGCGGGTCCGCGATGTAGCGGACCTTCTCCAGGCCCTGCGGGCCGACGTAGCCGCGTACCAGGTCGGGGCGGCCCACGAAGTCCTCGGCCGTGACGAGCTCGACCACGGCGGGCGCCAGGTGCTCGCCGAGCTTGCCCAGGTCGACCTCGCGGTCGCCGGGGACGCCGACGGCGACGATCTCGCCGTCGACCTTCACGAGCAGGTTCTTCAGGGTCGCCGAGGCCGGTACGCCCAGGTGCTGGGCGAGGGTCTCGATCGTCGGGGTGTCGGGGGTGTCCAGCTCGACGACCGGGCCGTGCTCCGAGCCGTCGTACGCGGCGGCGACGGCCTCGGCGCTGAAGGTCACGGCCTCCGTGTTGGCCGCGTAGTCGCAGGACGGGCAGTCCACGAAGGTGTCCTCGCCGGCCGCGGCCGGGGCCAGGAACTCCTCGGACGCCGAACCGCCCATCGCGCCGGACACGGCGGAGACGATGCGGAAGTCGAGGCCGAGGCGCGCGAAGATCTTCTGGTACGCGGCGCGGTGCAGCGCGTACGACTCGGCGAGGCCCTCGTCCGTCGTGTCGAAGGAGTACGAGTCCTTCATCTGGAACTCGCGGCCGCGCAGCACGCCGGAGCGCGGACGCGCCTCGTCGCGGTACTTCGTCTGGATCTGGTAGAGCATCACCGGCAGGTCCTTGTAGGACGTGCACTGGTCCTTGACGGTCTGCGTGAAGATCTCTTCGTGCGTCGGACCGAGCAGGTAGTCGGCGCCCTTGCGGTCCTTGAGGCGGAACAGCAGGTCGCCGTACTCCTCCCAGCGGCCGCTCGCCTCGTACGCCTCCTTGGGCAGGAGCGCCGGCAGCAGCACCTCCTGGGCGCCGATCTCGTCCATCTCCTCGCGCACGACGCGCGAGATGTTCTCGAGGACCTTCTTGCCCAGCGGGAGCCAGGTCCAGATCCCCGCCGCGTTCCGGCGGACGTACCCGGCGCGCACCAGCAGCTTGTGGCTGAGCGTCTCGGCGTCCGCCGGGTCGTCACGCAGTGTCTTGACCATCAGACGGGACATGCGCTGGACCTGGGCCATGGTGAACTCCTGCGAAGAAAAGTGTGATGGCTAGGAGGTTAGCCGGGCAGTACAGGCACCGGGAAATCCGTTACGCGCCGTGACGGCGCAGCGGGAGCGGGGCGCCCATCACGGCGTACGGCCTGGGGGCGCTCGGGAAGTGCACCTGGCGGGCCAGGTCGGCGTAGCCCAGCGCGCGGTAGAGGCGGCGTGCCGGGCTCTCGATGTCGATCGCGGAGAGGATCGAACGCGACTGCGACGCGGTGTCGGTGATGGTGGTGATCAGCTCACGGCCGATGCCGCGTGCCTGGTGGGCGGGGTCGACGTGCAGTTCGGTGATGACGAAGGAGTCGTCGAGCCAGTCGTCGTTCCCGGCGCGGCGCAGGTACGGCTCGACGACCGTGGACCACCAGTGCGTACGGTCGTTGGGCATCCCGTAGACGAAGCCGACGAGCCGTCCGTCGGGCGTCGTCGCGCCGAGCGCCCGCGCACCGGGGTTCAGCAGGTGCCGCAGCACGATGTGACGGCGTACACCGATCTCCTCGTCGGTGAGCCCGAAGGCGAGGGCCTGGACGGCGAGCGCCTCGTCCACGCGCGCGGCGAGATCGACCGGCGCGACCACTACGGCGGGGCTGTGGGGTTCGCCCCCGGAAAGAGGTGCCATGGAGCGACCCTACTGGGCGGCAAGGTCAGAACAACACGCTCATGAACGCACCGACCTCGCGGAAGCCGACCCGGCGGTAGGAGGCGCGGGCCGCCGTGTTGAAGTCGTTGACGTACAGGCTGACGACGGGGGCGACATCGGCCAGCGCGTAGCGCAGTACGGCCGCCATGCCGGTCTCGGACAGGCCGCGGCCGCGGAACTCGGGGGCCACCCAGACGCCCTGGATCTGGCAGGCCCGGGGGGTCGCCGCGCCGATCTCGGCCTTGAAGACGACCTTGCCGTCCTCGATACGGGCGAACGACCGCCCGGCGGCGACCAGTTCGGCGACGCGCGCCTGGTAGAGCAGCCCGCCGTCACCGGCGAGCGGCGAGACGCCGACCTCCTCGGTGAACATCGCCACGCACGCGGGCATGATCACATCGATCTCGGTCTTGCGGATGCGCCGGACGCGCGGGTCCGGCCGGACCTCGGGCGAGGGCTCCTCGGTGACCATGAGCGGCTGGCGCGCGCGCACCTCGCGGGCCGGGCCCCAGCTGGGTTCGAGCAGCCGCCACAGCTGCCCGGTGGCCTCGGCGGGGCCGACGATCGACGAGCAGCGGCGGCCGGCCCTGCGGGCGCGGTCGGCGAAGGCGCGTACCGCTTCGGGGGGCGCGCAGATCGGGACGAGGTTGGCGCCGGAGTAGCAGAGCGAGCGGAGCCGGCCGTCCGCGTACCAGCCCCACATCTCGCCGCCGAGGCGCCAGGGGTCGAGTCCGGCGGCCTGGACGCGCGAGGTCACGAAGGCGTTGGCGACGGGCTCGCTCTCGAGGATGGCGAGTGCGGCGCCGAGATCGCCTGGGCCGAGGACCCGGGTAGTGGTCTGAGTCAACACGTGAGGGGCCTCACCGTACGGTCTTCTGATCTCCGCACTGTACCTGGCGTGTCCACGGGGTGTCGCAGAACGGCAGCGGAGCCCGGCCGGGGGCGGGGCTCCACTGCTGTCGGTCCGCGGGGCGTCAGCCGACGGAGACCTCGGGCTCACCCACCGCGTCGACGACCGGCGGGCCGGAGGGGACGCCGTCCTTCTCCATCTGCTCGGCGATCTTCAGCGCCTCTTCGATGAGGGTCTCGACGATCTTCGACTCCGGGACGGTCTTGATGACCTCGCCCTTGACGAAGATCTGCCCCTTGCCGTTGCCGGAGGCGACTCCGAGGTCCGCCTCGCGCGCCTCGCCGGGACCGTTGACGACACAGCCCATGACGGCGACGCGCAGCGGCACCTCCATGCCGTCGAGACCGGCGGCCACCTGGTCGGCGAGCTTGTACACATCGACCTGGGCGCGCCCGCAGGACGGGCAGGACACGATCTCCAGACGGCGCTGCTTGAGGTTGAGCGCCTCCAGGATCTGCAGGCCGACCTTGACCTCCTCGGCCGGCGGGGCCGACAGCGAGACCCGGATGGTGTCACCGATGCCCTCGCTCAGCAGCGCGCCGAAGGCGACCGCGGACTTGATGGTGCCCTGGAAGGCCGGTCCGGCCTCCGTCACACCGAGGTGCAGCGGGTAGTCGGACTGCGCGGCGAGCTGACGGTAGGCGTTGACCATCACGACCGGGTCGTTGTGCTTGACCGAGATCTTGATGTCGCCGAAGCCGTGCTCCTCGAAGAGGGAGGCCTCCCACAGGGCGGACTCGACCAGTGCCTCCGGGGTGGCCTTGCCGTACTTCTGCAGCAGGCGGGCGTCCAGCGATCCGGCGTTGACGCCGATGCGGATCGGGGTGCCGGCGGCGGAGGCCGCCTTGGCGATCTCCTTCACCTTGTCGTCGAACTGCTTGATGTTGCCCGGGTTCACCCGGACCGCCGCGCACCCGGCGTCGATCGCGGCGAACACGTACTTCGGCTGGAAGTGGATGTCCGCGATCACCGGGATCTGCGACTTGCGGGCGATGGTGGCCAGCGCGTCCGCGTCGTCCTGGGTGGGGCAGGCCACCCGTACGATCTGGCAGCCCGAAGCGGTCAGCTCCGCGATCTGCTGAAGCGTCGCGCCGATGTCGGACGTCCTGGTCGTCGTCATCGACTGCACCGAGATGGGTGCGTCCCCGCCGACCGCCACCGACCCGACCTGGATCTTGCGGCTGACCCTACGGTCGGCGAGCTTCGTCGGAACGGACGGCATTCCGAGAGAAATTGCAGTCATCTGCTGTGCAACCCCAAGGTGTGGATCAAGGTCCCGAGATCGGCGGGCTCCGGGGATCGAGGTTACGTCACCTCGAAACCCCGGGGCACACCACGTCGACAAAACCACCCCATTGTGGGCGGTCGGCAAGTCCCCCGTGTCAGGAAATCCGGACGGGGTTCACTACGTCCGCCACCAGGACGAGGGCGGTGAAGCAGATGAAGATCCCGGCGACGACGTACGCCACCGGCATCAGTTTGGCGACGTCGAAGGGGCCCGGGTCGGGCCGTCGGAAGACCTTCGCCACATTGCGCCTCAGCGACTCCCACAGGGCCCCCGCGATGTGTCCGCCGTCGAGCGGCAGGAGCGGCAGCATGTTGAAGAGGAAGAGGGAGAGGTTGAAGCCCGCGATGAGGAACAGCATCATCCCGACGGTGTTCTCCATGGGCAGTCCGAGCCCGAGGATCTCGCCGCCGACGCGGGCCGCGCCGACCACGCCCATGGGGGAATCGGCCTTGCGCTCCTCGCCGTTGAACGCGGCGTTCCACAGGTCGGGGACCTTGGACGGCAGGGCGATGAGCGAGTCCACGCCGGACTCGATCATGACGCCCATCCGGTCCACCGAGTCGCTGAAGGACAGCGGGGTGACGGCCATGCCGGGACCGAAGCCCAGGTAGCCCGCCTCGACGTACTCGTCGGCGATCGGCTGGCCCTGGGCGTCCTTCTTGGCCACCTTGTTGGCGATCAGCTCCGCCTGGAGGACCTTCTCCCGGCCGTCGCGCTCGACCGTGATCGAGGCAGGGCCGATGGTGTCGCGGATACGCTCCGAGAGCGTGGCCCAGTCCTCGACGGGCTTGCCGTCGAAGGCGACGATCCTGTCGCCCTCCCGCAGGCCGGCGGCCTTGGCGGGCGACGCGGGGTCGCTCTTGCGGCAGTCGCGGTTCTCGCTCTGCGCGACCACGCAGGGGACGACCTGGTCGACCGTGGTCGTCTGCTGGTTCAGGCCGATCGTCATGAAGACGCCGAGGAAGATCGCCACGGCGAGGATCAGGTTCATGAAGGGGCCGGCGAACATCACGATCACGCGCTTCCACGGCTTGCGCGTGTAGAAGAGGCGAGTCTCGTCGCCGGGCCGCAGTTCCTCGTACGCCGCCGAGCGGGCGTCCTCGATCATGCCGCGCCACGGGGAGGTCGACCTGGCCTCCACCTTCCCGTCGGCCCCGGGCGGGAACATCCCGATCATGCGGATGTAGCCGCCGAGCGGGATCGCCTTGATGCCGTACTCCGTCTCGCCCTTGTGGCGCGACCAGATGGTGGGGCCGAAGCCGACCATGTACTGCGGCACGCGGACACCGAAGAGCTTGGCGGTCGAGAGGTGACCGAGCTCGTGCCAGGCGATCGAGAAGAGCAGCCCGGCGAAGAAGATGACTATCCCGAGGACCGTCAACAGGATCGTCGTCATGCGCGAGCCTCCGCTGTTGCCTGTTCTGCGATTTCACGGGCCCGGGCTCGTGCCCAGACCTCGGCTTCCAGGACGTCCGCGACCGTGAGCGAGGTTCCCGCACGCGGGGTGCCGTGCTCGGCCACGACTGCGGCGACCGTATCCACGATTCCTGTGAACGGCAGCCGCCCGGCGAGAAACGCGTCGACGCACTCCTCGTTGGCGGCATTGAACACCGCGGGAGCCGTGCCCGCGAGCGTACCGACGTGGCGGGCGAGTCCCACCGAGGGGAACGCGTCCTCGTCGAGCGGGTGGAACTCCCAGGTCGAAGCCTTGGACCAGTCGAAGGCGGGGGCGGCGTCCGGGACGCGCTCGGGCCAGCCGATGCCGATGGCGATCGGGCCACGCATGTCGGGCGGTGTCGCCTGGGCGAGTGTCGAGCCGTCGGTGAACTCCACCATCGAGTGAACGTACGACTGGGGGTGGACGACGACCTCGATGCGGTCGAAGGGGATGTCGTAGAGGAGGTGCGCCTCGATGACCTCCAGCCCCTTGTTGACCAGGGTGGCGGAGTTGACCGTGATCACCGGACCCATGGCCCAGGTGGGGTGGGCGAGGGCGTCCTCGCGGGTGACGTGGGCGAGCTCGGCCTTCGTACGCCCCCGGAAGGGGCCTCCGGAGGCGGTGACGACGAGCTTGCGGACGTCGGCGCGGGTGCCGCCGGCCAGGGCCTGGAAGAGGGCGGCGTGCTCGGAGTCGACCGGGATGATCTGGCCGGGCTTGGCGATCGCCTTCACCAGCGGGCCGCCGACGATCAGCGACTCCTTGTTCGCGAGGGCGAGGGTGCGGCCCGCTTCGAGGGCGGCGAGGGTCGGGGCGAGACCGATGGATCCGGTGATGCCGTTGAGCACGGTGTGGCACGGGGAGGCGGCGAGCCGGGTGGCGGCGTCCGGTCCGGCCAGGATCTCGGGGAGGGGCTCGCCGCTGCCGTACTGCTCCCCGAGCGCCTCGCGCAGGGCGGGCACGGCGTCTTCGCGGGCGACCGCGACGGTGTGGACGCGCAGCTGCCGCGCCTGCTCGGCGAGCAGGCCGACCCGGCCGCCGGCCGCGGAGAGCGCGGTGACGCGGAAGCGGTCGGGGTTACGGAGCACCAGGTCGATGGCCTGGGTGCCGATGGACCCGGTGGAGCCGAGGACGACGAGGTCCCGGCGGCCTTCGGACGGATCGAAGGCGATGTGCGGGTCGGCGAGGGGGGCTGGGCTGTCGCTCATGCCCCCCATTGTTGCCGCAACGTCTCACCGGCCGGACAGCACCCGGATCAATTGGCGCCGGTCGCCGCCCGGAACTTCTCCCACTGGGCGTCCAGGACTTCCCGCGGCACTCCCCCGATGTCCTCGGTGCCGAGGATGTCGCCGCGGAAGGAGAGAGTGGTCGAGCCGGACCGTACGACCGTGAGGTAGTCGTGGAGTTTGAGCTTCCCCTTCACGTCGAGGATCGTGAAGCGGTACGCCTCGGCCTCGTCCGCGCCGGCCCCGAAGCCGGGCGTCTCGACGGGCTCGACCTTGAGGTACTTCCCCCGGGCGACGGCGCGCTCCTCGGTGAAGCCGTCGGCGCACTCCTCGCCGGCCTTGTCGAGGTCCTTCATGACGCGGGCCGCGTCGCCGCCTCCGTACGAGCGGAGCTGGACGTCGACGGTGGGGCCGGGCGTCTCGCCGGGGACGTCGACCTTGCGGCTGACCTCGGTCCTCAGGTCGTAGTCGGTGACGTCGGCGGCGAGGCTGACGAGGGGCTGGCAGACGGCGGGGTCGGCGGTGTACTCGTCGCCATGGGGAGCGCCGAGGGTGAACTCGGACGCGGTGTACCTGCCGATCGTCTCCCCGTCGGTGAAGGAGGCCGCGGTGAGCTGCGCCTCGGTGAGCACCTCGGGCCCGCTCGCGCTCGCGGTGGCCCCGGCCCTGTCGCCGCCGGCCCTGTCCCCGGGCTTCTTGTCGTCCTGGCCGCCGTCACCGCCGCCGTCACCGCCGCCGCACGCGACCGCACCCGCGAACAGGAGACCGCCCATGGCGAGAGCCGCCCCGCGCCGCCGCCTGCCTTGCTTGCCCGCCCCGAACATGCCTGACCTCTGGTTCTGTTGATGCGTGAGTGACCGCACGATGGTGGTCCACGGGGCGGCCGGCTCCACGGCTCCGCCCTCCGGTCCCGTACAGAGAGGCCTTCCCCTTGAACACCGAACGAATCGGTCCGCCCCTGACCGCGGGTGAGCGCGAGACGCTGCGCGCCTTTCTCGACTTCCACCGCGCGACACTCGCCATGAAGTGCGACGGGCTGACCGACGAGGAGCTGCGCCGGCGGTCGATGCCGCCGTCGACGCTGTCGCTGCTGGGTCTGGTGCGTCACATGGCCGAGGTGGAGCGGGCGTGGTTCCGGCGGGTGATCAATGGCGAGGACATACCACTGGTGTGGTCGGACGAGGGCGACTTCCAGGTGGCGTACGACGCCGGTTCGGCCACGCGGTCGGAGGCGTTCGCGGCCTGGCGGGCGGAGGTGGAGCACGCGCGCCGCATCGAGCGGGAGGCGGAGTCGCTGGACGTGACCGGCCACCAGGCGAAGACGGGCGAGGACGTGTCGCTGCGGCTGGTCATGCTGCACCTGATGCACGAGTACGCCCGGCACAACGGCCACGCCGACTTCCTCCGGGAGGGCATCGACGGGGCCGTCGGGGCGTGAGGCGGGCGGCGGGCCCGGCGCGTGGCGCGTGGCACGGCCTCGGCCGCGGGCTACCAGGCCCGCCGAAGCGCGGCGAAGGTCTCGTGGAAGGCCGGGAAGGTCTTCCGTACGCAGCCGGGGTCGTCGAACGTGACACCGGGGGCGGTGCGCAGTGACGTGACGGCGAAGGACATCGCCATGCGGTGGTCGCCGTGCGTCGCGATCTCGGCGGGGCGGGGCGTGCTGGGGTGGATCTCGATCCAGTCGGGGCCGGTGGCGACCGTGACGCCCATCCGGCGCAGGTTCTCCGCGCACGCCTCCAGCCGGTCGCACTCCTTCACGCGCGTGTTGGCCACGTCTTCGATACGGACCGGTCCTGCGGCGTACGGCGCCACGGCCGCCAGCGTCGGCATGGTGTCGGAGATGTCACGCATGTTGACCGTGAGACCGTCCAGGGTGCCGGTGCCCCGGACGGTGGTGCTGTCCGCGGTGACGCGGACCTCGGCGCCCATCCGCTCCAGTACGTCGACGAAGCGCAGGTCCCCCTGGAGCGCGCCGGCGCCGAGCCCGGGGACCGTGACCTCGCGGCCGGGTGAGATCGCCGCCGCCGCGAAGAAGTAGCTCGCGGTGGACGCGTCGGGTTCGACGGCGTACGTCGTCGCGCGGTAGCCGCCGGGCAGGACCGTGAAGGTGTCGCCCTCGCGCGTCACCTCGGCGCCGAAGCCGCGCATCATCGCGAGCGTGATCTCGACGTACGGCGCCGAGACCAGGTCGGTGACGGTGATGCGCAGGCCCTCCGCGGTGAGCGGGCCGAGCATCAGGAGCGCGGTGAGGTACTGGGACGACTCCCCCGCGTCCAGGGTCACTTCGCCGCCCTTGATGCCGGCGGCGGTGACGCGGAGGGGGTGGTGGCCCTCCGCCTCCTCGTGGCGCAGGTCGACGCCGAGCGCGCGCAGCGCGTCGGTGAGCGGGGCGAGGGGGCGGCGGCGCATCTGCGGGGACGCGTCGAAGCGGTACGTACCGGATGCGCCCGCGGCGGCGAGCGTGGGCAGGAAGCGGGCGGTGGTGGCGCCGTCGCGGCAGTAGACGTCGGCCTCGCCGACGGCGGGGCCCGCCGGGCGGCCCTCGACGCGCCAGGCGTCCGGCCCGCGCTCCAGCCGGTACCCGAGCCTGCCCAGCCCTTCGGCGAAGCCCTCGGTGTCGTCCGAGCGCAGCGGGCGCAGGAGGGTGGTGGTTCCGGCGGCCGCGGCGGCGAGGAAGAGGGCGCGGGCGGTCACGGACTTGGAGCCGGGGATGTCTACGACGGTCACGGGGCCCCATCCTGCCGGGTGCGGCGCGGCAGGGGCGGGCTGTTCCGCCCTGTGGACATGCCGGTGCCCGCCGCCACGGCGGGCGGCTTCGGCGTTCTCCCGCGCGGGGAGAACCACCGCCGGTGACCGCGGGGCGGGGCATGCGCCGTCCGGTGGGGCGGCCGGCCTTGCGGCAGCCGCCCCACCGGGCTCCGGGCGCGGTTCCTCAGCGGATCGGGCGGTGGACGTTCTCCTTCTGCGAGGGGCCGGGGGCGGCCTCGGCGATCCAGGGGCCTTCACCGCTCGGGTCGACGATGCCGTCCTCCAGCCAGGTGTACGTACCGGACAGGACGCCCTTGACGACCTTGTGGTCGAGGTCGTCGGTATTGGTCCACAGCCGGTTGAAGAGCTCTTCGGTGCGGATGCGCGACTGGCGGCAGAAGACGTCGGCCAGTTGGTACGCCTCGCGGCCGTGATCCCCTGTCGTACGCAGGAGTTCGGCGCGTACGCAGGCCGCGCTCATCGCGAAGAGCTCCGCGCCGATGTCGACGACGCGGCCGAGGAAGCCCTGCTTCGTCTCCATGCGGCCCTGCCAGCGGGACATGGCGTAGAAGGTGGAGCGGGCCAGCCTGCGGGCCGTGCGTTCGGCGTAGCGGAGGTGGACCGAGAGGTCCGGGTGGCCCGCCGGGTGGAACTCGGCGTACGAGCGGGGGAGCTGGCCCGGGCCGGTGACCAGCTTCGGGAGCCACTTGGCGTAGAAGCCCGCCGCGTTCACCCCCGCCTTCGCCTTCGCCGACAGGGGCTTGTCGGGGTCGATGATGTCGCCCGCCACCTTCAGGTGGGCGTCGACCGCCTCGCGCGCGATCAGCAGGTGCATGATCTCGGTCGAGCCCTCGAAGATCCGGTTGATGCGCAGGTCGCGCAGGATCTGCTCGGCGGGGACGGCCCGTTCGCCGCGCGCCGCCAGGGAGTCCGCCGTCTCGAAGCCCCGGCCGCCGCGGATCTGGACCAGCTCGTCGGCCATCAGGCAGGCCATCTCGCTGCCGTACAGCTTGGCGAGGGCCGCCTCGATGCGGATGTCGTTGCGGTCCTCGTCGGCCATCTGCGAGCAGAGGTCCAGGACGGCTTCGAGCGCGAAGGTGGTGGCGGCGATGAAGGAGATCTTCGAGCCGACGGCCTCGTGGAGGGCGACCGGCTTGCCCCACTGCTCGCGCACCGACGACCACTCGCGGGCGATCTTCAGGCACCACTTGCCCGCGCCGACGCACATCGCGGGCAGGGACAGACGGCCGGTGTTGAGCGTGGTGAGGGCGATCTTGAGGCCGGCGCCTTCCGGGCCGATGCGGTTCGCGGCGGGGACCCGTACCCGGTGGAAGCGGGTGACGCCGTTCTCCAGGCCGCGCAGGCCCATGAAGGCGTTGCGGTTCTCGACGGTGATGCCCGGGGAGTCGGCCTCCACCACGAAGGCGGTGATGCCGCCCTGGTGCCCCTCGGACCGCGGGACCCGCGCCATGACGACGAGCAGGTCGGCGACCACCCCGTTCGTCGTCCAGAGCTTCACGCCGTCCATGACGTACGCGTCGCCGTCGGGCACCGCCGTCGTCGCGAGCCGGGCCGGGTCGGAGCCCACGTCGGGCTCGGTGAGGAGGAAGGCGGAGATGTCGGTGCGGGCGAGGCGCGGGAGGAAGGCGTCCCTCTGCTCCTGCGTGCCGAAGAGTTTGAGCGGCTGCGGTACGCCGATCGACTGATGCGCCGACAGGAGGGCGCCGATGGCCGGGCTCGCCGAGCCGACGAGCGCGAGGGCCTTGTTGTAGTACACCTGGGTGAGGCCGAGACCGCCGTACCTGGTGTCGATCTTCATGCCGAGCGCGCCGAGCTCCTTGAGCCCGTTGATCACCTCGTCGGGGATCTTCGCTTCGCGCTCGATCCGCGCGCCGTCGATCCTCGTCTCGCAGAAGTCCCGCAGTTTGGCGAGGAACGCCTCGCCGCGCGCGGTGTCGTCCGGCGGCGGCATCGGGTGGGGATGGATCAGGTCGAGCCGGAGGCGGCCGAGGAAGAGTTCCTTGGCGAAGCTGGGCTTGCGCCAGTCCTGTTCGCGCGCGGCCTCGGCGACCTGGCGTGCTTCGCGCTCGGAGACCTTGGGCTGCTGGGTCGGTTGTGCGGACATGAGGAGCTCACCTCGCCGCGAGTCGGGGCCCGGCCGGTCGCATTACCGCCCGGTTTACTCGTCCGTATCTACCCGATTCCCGGCATCCTCACCACCCCTGGCACACCGATCGGCACTCGGCCGGACCCCGGGCAAGGGGAACGGCCGGAGCCCCCGCACAGTGGGCTCCGGCCGTGGTCCAGGTGTCGTACGGGATCAGAGGGCGAGGCCGGTGAGGACCATGACCCGCTCGTACGTGTAGTCGTCCATCGCGTACCGCACGCCCTCGCGGCCGACGCCGGACTGCTTGACGCCGCCGTACGGCATCTGGTCCGCGCGGTACGACGGGACGTCGCCGACGACCACGCCGCCGACCTCCAGCTCGCGGTGGGCGCGGAAGGCCGTCTGGAGGTCGTGCGTGAAGACGCCCGCCTGGAGGCCGTACTTGGAGTCGTTGACCGCGGCGAACGCCTCGGCCTCGCCGTCGACCCTGCGCACCGTCAGGACCGGGCCGAAGACCTCCTCGCAGGAGATCGTGGCGTCGGCCGGTACGTCGGCGAGGACGGTCGGGGCGTACGAGGCGCCCTCGCGCTTCCCGCCGGTGAGCAGGGACGCGCCCGCCTTGACGGCCTCGTCGACCCACGACTCGACGCGCTTGGCGGCGTCCTCGCTGACCAGCGGGCCGACGTCGGTGGCGGCGTCGTTCGGGTCGCCGGTCACCTGGGCCTCGACGGCCGCGACGATCTTCGGGACGAGACGCTCGTACACGGACGCGTCGGCGATCACGCGCTGCACGGAGATGCAGGACTGGCCGGCCTGGTAGTTGGAGAAGGTCGCGATACGGGTCGCGGCCCAGTCCAGGTCCTCGTCCGAGGCCCAGTCGGCCAGGACGACGGCCGCGCCGTTGCCGCCGAGCTCCAGGGTGCAGTGCTTGCGCGGCACCGAGTCCATGATCGCGTAGCCGACGGTCTCGGAACCGGTGAAGGAGATGACGGGGAGGCGCTCGTCCTGGACCAGCGCCGGCATCTTGTCGTTGGCGACGGGCAGGACGGACCAGGAACCGGCCGGGAGGTCGGTCTCGGCGAGCAGCTCACCCAGGATCAGGCCGGACAGGGGCGTCGCGGGCGCCGGCTTGAGGATGATCGGGGCGCCGACGGCGATGGCCGGGGCGACCTTGTGGGCGCACAGGTTCAGCGGGAAGTTGAAGGGCGCGATGCCGAGGACGGTGCCACGGGGGAAGCGGCGCGTCAGGGCGAGGCGGCCGACGCCGCCGGCGTCGGTGTCGAGGCGCTGGGCCTCGCCGCCGTTGAAGCGGCGGGCTTCCTCGGCTGCGAACCGGAACACGGAGACGGCGCGGCCGACTTCGCCACGGGCCCACTTGATGGGCTTGCCGTTCTCCGCGGAGATCAGCTGGGCGATCTCTTCGGTGCGCTCGACGAGGCGCTTGCTGACGTGGTCGAGGGCGGCGGCGCGGGCGTGCGCGGGGGTCGCCGCGAACTCGGCCTCGACGGCGTACGCGGCCGCGACGGCCTCTTCGACCTGCTCGTCGGTGGGGATGCTCACCGAGGCGACGAGCCGGCCGTCCCAGGGGGACGTGACGTCGAACGCGTCCTCGCCGGTGGCCTGGCGGCCGGCGAGCCAGAAGGCGTGGGGGGAAGTCATGTCGTTTCCGGCCCTTCCGAGGGGGTGGGTGCTGATGTCCCCCACGGTAGGGGTGCGGAGGCGGGAGGTCGTTTGTCCGAGGTGGAGTGCTGCGGGCGCGCGGGACGCCGCTTTGGAGGACGACATGTCCGTACGCCCCGGCCGGACGGGGCGGTACGGGTGCGGAAGCCGGGCGCGGGGCGGGATTTCCCCTGCCCGCCCCTTTCCGGGACCGGGGCTGCGCCCCCGGCCCCGGCACCACCCGCTCAGCCCGCCCCCGGCCCCGCCGTCGCCTTGAGCGCCAGCCACAGCTCCATCCGCACGTCCGCGTCGTCCAGCGAACGGCCCAGGATCTCCTCCACCCTCCGCATCCGGTAGCGCAGCGTGTGACGGTGGACGCCCAGGTCCGCCGCCGCCGCGTCCCACTGCCCGTGGCGCGAAAGCCACGCCCGCAGGGACGCGATCAGGTCGCCCCGGCCCTTCGCGTCGTGCTCGCGCAGCGCCCGCAGCATCCCGTCGGCGAAGGACCGCACCGCGTCGTCCGCCAGCAGCTGCATCACCGAGCCCGCCGCCAGCTCCTCGTGCTCGACCAGCGCACGCCCCCGCCGCCGCGCCACCGACAGCGCCTGTTCCGCCTGCTTGTACGCCCCGACCGCCGCGATCGGCCCCGCCGGTGCCGACAGGCCCACCACCAGCTCGTCCTCGCCCGCCGGCTCGTGCGGCCGCGCCGCGTCGCCGCGCTGTGCCTCCGTGTGGGCGAGGCAGGCGTCCACCGCGTCGCCCCCGTCCGCCGCGAGCACCACCAGCCGGTCGCCGTCCGGCACCACCAGCACCGGCTCGCCCGCCCGCAGCGCCGCGGACTCCATCGCGTCGGCCAGGCTCTGGAGCGGGTCGGACACGCCCCCGGCGGACGTGCCCTCGGGCTCCGCGGCCGCCGGCTCGGCGATGAGGAGACGGAACGGGGCGTCGAGCAGCGCCCCGTACAGATCGCCGGCGACGGCCCGCGCGTGGTCCGGCTCGCCCGCCAGCAGCATCCGCAGCACCGCCGCGCCCAGCCGCTGCTCGGCCGCCTGCAGGGAGCGCGACCGCTCGGTGGTCAGGGTCAGGAGCGCGATCGCCGAGTGCACGGCGTACCGCTCCGCCGTCCCCAGCGGAGCCCCCGTCCCGACCGCCAGTACGGCCCGCACGCGCCGCCCCGCGCCCAGCGACTGCAGTTCGACCCGGTCGTCCGCCTCGGCGTCGCCGTCCGTCCCGCCGCCGCCCACGACGGAGCTCGCGGGCGCCGGCCGCTCCCGCAGCCGTTCGACGTCGGCGGTGAGCCGGGCGGCGCGGCGGGCGGCCCAGTCGGGCGCGGCGGCGACCACCGCGCCGGAGACGTCGTACAGCGCGGCCCACCCCTTCACGTGCGACGCGAGGCGGGCCAGCAGGTCACCGGGGCCGTCTCCCGACAGCGCCGCCTTCGTCAGCTCGCGCTGCGCCTCGAAACCGGCGGTCACCGCGCGGTACTGGTCGGCGGCGTTCGCGGCGGAGACGGCCTTGCTGATGGCGAGGAAGGGCGTACGGCGCGGCACTTCCAGCAGCGGCAGGCCCTCCTCCTTCGCGGCGTCGACCAGTGCCTGCGGAATGTCGTCGTAATGGACGCCGATGGCGAAGCCGAGCCCCACCACACCGGCGCCGGCCAGCCGCCGCACGTACCGGCGCATGACCTCGGGGTCCTCGGCCTCCAGCTTCACCGCGGTGACGAGGAGCAGCTCGCCGCCCTCCATGTACGGCACGGGGTCGGGGAGCTCGCTGACATGGGCCCAGCGCACCGGTGTGTCCAGCCGGTCCTCCCCGGCGCGGACGGTGAGCTTGAGCGCCGAGTGGTGGACGAGGGAGGCGAGGGTGGGCGGCATGGACGGTCGAACCTTAAGGAAGAGGATTTCGCCGTCCTGTACGAACGGCGTACTTCAATTCTGCCAGGACGTACGACAAGGAGCGTCACGACCGCAGATCGACCAGGAGCGGAGGGGTGCTTTCCCCCCGTACGCCGCTCAGGGAGAGCACCGCGTGCCCGGCGGGCACGGCATGCGCCAGGTCGGAAGCCGACCAGCGCTCCCGCTCCACCTCGCGCACCGTGATCGCCTCGGCCGTCGCCGCCTTGCCGGTCACCAGGCGCCGCATGAAGTGCAGCACCTTGGTGAGCGGCTCGTCGGAGACGATCTGCCGG
This sequence comes from Streptomyces altiplanensis, assembly GCF_053591575.1. NCBI lineage: Bacteria > Bacillati > Actinomycetota > Actinomycetes > Kitasatosporales > Streptomycetaceae > Streptomyces > Streptomyces altiplanensis. The sequence goes on from NZ_JBSFUB010000001.1 coordinate 26,763, forward strand.
TTGGTGACGTCCCGGGTCTGCACCCACTCGGTGCCCCACGCCTGCGCGAACCGCCCGCCGTCCCAGGGCGCGACCCCCGCGAACGCCATCCGGCAGCCGACCGCGCCGAGCAGCGGCCCGCGCAGCGCCTCCGGCACGTCCTCCAGGGTGCGCAGCGCGAGGACGACGCCCGCGTGAGCGGCGCGCAGCCGCTGGATGGCGCGTACGGATTCGGCGGTGACCGCGTACGTCGCGTCGTCCAGGACCAGGCAGGCGAACAGTGACCGGTCGGAGCGGCCGAGGGCGGCGTCGGTGAACTGGGCGAGCAGCAGCCGGGTGATGATCCGGGACGCCTCGGCGTGACCGCGCTCGGGCAGGTCGACGCGGACGCGCACCGGGTGCTCGATGCCGCGCGGCGAGAACCGCGGGCCGCTTCCGTCGGTGCGGAAGAACCGGGCGAAGACCGGCCGGTCCAGGAAGGCGATCCGCTCGGCGAGCAGCACCCCGACGTCGTCGCCGCGCTCCGACTGGCGCGCCCGGGCGTCGAGTTCGCGCAGCTGCGCCGGGTCGCCGGCGACCGCGGAGCGCAGCCGGCCGAACGTCTCGGGCGCGCCGCCGAGCAGCTCGCGCAGCTCCGGTACGGCGGGGAAACGCCCGTAGGCGGCCCGGTACGGTCCGATGAGCTGGGCCAGCGCGGTGGCGGCCCGCCGGCTGTCCGGCACCAGGTCACCCACCAGCGCCTCCGCCAGCACCCGGGCGGCCTCGTCCGGGTCGTCGGTGCCGCCGTACAGGTCGAGGTCGTGGCTGGAGTCGGGGCGGCCGACGGCGACCACCACGTCGAACGCCTCGTCGGGGGCGAGTGCGGCGCCCTGCCCGGTGACGGCGATCACCGCGGCGCGGTTCGCGAGCGCCTGGAGGCACAGCGACTCGACGACCGGCCGGGTCAGCCGCATGGTCTTGCCGGACCCGGCCGGGCCCACCGCGACCAGCGAGGTGCCGAGCAGTCCGGGTTCCAGGGCGACACCGGTGGTGCGGCGGACGTACGGGTTGCGCGGGCTGTCGGCGACGGTGCCGATCCTCACCTGGGCGGTGACGAGGTCGTGCGCGGCGGTACGGACGGGCAGGTCGCGGATGCCGGAGGGGTGGGCGCAGGCGGCGGCGCCCCGGGTGAGCACCGCGCCGTTGAAGGCGGCGAGCTGCTCGGGCCGCGCCCGTACGCCCTGCCATGCCCGCTTGATGCGGGCGTAGTCCACTTCACCGAGGGCGCCCGACCGGGTGGCCTCGGCGAGCCGCGCGGCGGCCTCCGGCAGGCCGGCGTCCCGCAGCTCCGGCCAGTCGGCGGGGTCCTGGCGGGGCTCCGCCCCCTCCTGCCCGCCTCCGGCCTGCCACCGCCTCAGCGGCGGCCAGGCGGCCGCCCTGCGGAGGGCCGCCGCCGGTCCCGGCCTGGTGGCGTCGAGCCGGTCCGCCAGCGCCAGGGCGGCCGCCGGAAGCCTCGGCCAGGCACCCGCCCTGCCGACGACCGCGACGACGGCCGCCGTCAGGAGGAGGTAGTAGAGGGTCGAGGCCCAGTCGAGCCACCAGACCGTGGTCGGCATCTCCCGCCAGAACCCGGGCATCAGCACGAACAGCGGCCAGAGCGGCACGCCGTACCGGCGCCAGAGCTCGTTCCAGTTGCCGACCCGCCCCATGCCCACCGCGATCAGGGTGAGCACCAGGGCGTAGTAGAGGTAGGCCACCATGACGAAGAACGGGTGGTCGGGGTGGTTCTCGTTCATCCAGGCGTCGGGCACCAGCATGCCCATGGGCAGCGTCCACCAGCTGTCGATGAAGATCCACCACCCTTCGAGGTAGCGGTTCCAGAGCAGGGACCAGAGCAGCCAGCCGCACAGGAAGGCGATCAGCGCGCCGCTGAGCAGTTGGCGCATGGGCACGGCGTCGGGTGCTTCCTCCGCCCGCGGACGGTGGTCGAGCCGCCAGATCCCGGGCTCCGCCTCGGGCCGGGGCCTGCGCAGCCATTCGGCCGTCGCCCCGCCGCGGGCGGAGACGGAGGCGGACGCGGACGCGCCGGCTCCGCCGACGGGCTCCGCCGGGCGGGGCACGGAACGGCGCGCGCCCTCCACGTGGCGTCCGGAGCGGCCGTCGCCCGCGCGTGCGCCGTGGGTGTGCTGTGTGCCTTCGGTATCCATGAACCCCTGCCCCCTGACCAACCAGGTCGCGCCCTTACGCACCGTCAATCTAGTGCCGACGGCAACCGGACGTCAGTCACCGCCGCGCTCCGCGGCACGCACCCGGTGATTTCCGGATCTGCTCCCCGCACCACTCGGCGGCCCGCCCGCCGTGGCCCGGCGGGGCGCCCGCCCCCCGCTATGTCCGTCGCGGACAACGACTCGCCCCCACTTCTCCCGAACGGAACATGCCACCCCCTGCCCACCACCCCTAGCCTGCGAAGTGAAGAAGCGTCCGGAATACCCCCAGGAGCCCCCCATGACCGCAATCCCGCAGGAGCGCCGCGTCGTCACCGCGATTCCCGGCCCGAAGTCGGCAGAGCTGCAGGCCAGGCGTACCGCCACGGTCGCCGGTGGCGTGGGCTCCGTGCTGCCCGTCTTCACCGCGCGCGCGGACGGCGGCATCATCGAGGACGTCGACGGCAACCGCCTGATCGACTTCGGCTCCGGTATCGCCGTGACGTCGGTGGGTGCCTCCGCCGAGGCCGTCGTACGCCGCGCCTCCGCGCAGCTCCAGGACTTCACCCACACCTGTTTCATGGTCACGCCGTACGAGGGCTACGTCGAGGTCTGCGAGGCGCTCGCCGAGCTGACGCCGGGCGACCACGCCAAGAAGTCCGCGCTGTTCAACTCGGGCGCCGAGGCCGTCGAGAACGCCGTCAAGATCGCCCGCGCCTACACCAAGCGCCAGGCGGTCGTCGTGTTCGACCACGGCTACCACGGCCGCACCAACCTCACGATGGCGCTGACCAGCAAGAACATGCCGTACAAGAACGGCTTCGGCCCGTTCGCCCCCGAGGTCTACCGCGTCCCGGTCGCCTACGGCTACCGCTGGCCGACCGGCGCCGAGAACTGCGGCCCCGAGGCCGCGGCCCAGGCCATCGACCAGATCACCAAGCAGGTCGGCGCCGACAACGTCGCCGCGATCATCATCGAGCCGGTGCTCGGCGAGGGCGGCTTCATCGAGCCGGCCAAGGGCTTCCTGCCGGCGATCGTGAAGTTCGCCAACGACAACGGCATCGTCTTCGTCGCCGACGAGATCCAGTCCGGCTTCTGCCGCACCGGCCAGTGGTTCGCGTGCGAGGACGAGGGCATCGTCCCCGACCTGATCACCACCGCCAAGGGCATCGCGGGCGGCCTGCCGCTCGCCGCCGTGACCGGCCGCGCCGAGATCATGGACGCCCCGCACGGCGGCGGCCTGGGCGGCACGTACGGCGGAAACCCGGTCGCCTGCGCCGGTGCGCTCGGCTCCATCGAGACGATGAAGGAGCTCGACCTCAACAAGAAGGCGAAGCGCATCGAGGAGGTCATGAAGGGCCGTCTGGCCGCCATGGCCGAGAAGTTCGACATCATCGGCGACATCCGTGGCCGCGGCGCCATGATCGCCATCGAGCTGGTGACGGACCGCGAGACCAAGGAGCCGAACGCGGCCGCGGCCGGCGCGCTCGCCAAGGCGTGCCACGCGGAGGGCCTGCTGGTCCTGACCTGCGGCACCTACGGAAACGTGCTGCGTTTCCTGCCGCCGATCGTCATCGGCGAGGACCTGCTCAACGAGGGCCTGGACATCATCGAGGCGGCTTTCGCCGGGGTGTGACCTGTGAAGAAAGGGTGGGGGGCCAATGGCGGGATGGGGATCCTCCTGTCGGTCCCCCACCCCCTGCCGTACGGTTTCTGCAGATGAGAGAAACACCCCGCTCGCAGGAGACTGCGGGCGGCTCCAGGTCGGAGCCCCCCCTGCCCCGCCCTGGTCGTGCCTTCGCGCACGCGGCTGGAGCCTTCGGCTCCGGAACTCCTCACCGATCGGACGGCCGCCCGCCCCACACCCCCCGGGGCGCGCGGCAGCCCGGTCAGGGCGGCTGCCCCGGAACTACCCCCCCTGTTCCGGGGCAGCCGTCTTTCCTCTCCAAGAACCCCGGGCCCTTCGCCCTCTGCGGGCTCTTCGGGCTCCTCTTCGCGCTGATCACCTGGCAGGTCGCCGCCGCCGGCCCCCTGCGCCGCGCCGACGAGCGGATCGGCCGGGCCCTCGTGGGCCACGGCCCGGTCCCCCTCACGGAATTCCTCGCCGATCTCGGCAACACGGCGGTCGCGCTGCCCGTACTGGCCGCGGCCGTCGTCTGCGCGCTGTGGCGCGACGGCCGGGGCGCGCTCGCCCGCGCGACGGCCGCCGTGCTCGCCATGGCGGCGGTGCCCGCGCTGGTCGTCCCGCTCAAGTCCTGGATCGCCCGCCCGGGCCCGCTCACGCAGGACACCGGCTACTACCCGTCCGGGCACACGGCGACAGCGGCCGTCGCCTACTGCGGCGCGGCCCTGCTCCTGGGCGCGTACGTACGCCGCCACCGGTGGTGGCCGCCGGCCCTCGCGCTCGTGCTCGCGCTCGCCACCGGCGCCGGCCTGGTCCTGCGCGGCTACCACTGGCCGCTGGACGTCCTCGGCAGCTGGTGCCTGTGCCTCGTGCTCCTTCTGCTCAGCCACCGTCTTCCGGCGCGGTACGCACGGCCGCCCCGCGCCTCCCGGGCTCCGGCGGCGCCGGACCGGTGAGCGTCCCGGCCCGTCCGGCAGGACGGGCCGGGCACGGCGGGGATCATTCCCCGGGACCGGTCACTCAGCTGTCGAAGCCGAGTCCCAGCCTGTCCATGGCCTTCAGCCACAGGTTGCGGTGGCCGCCGTTGTCGTCCGACCGGGCGAGCGACCACTTGGTGATGCCGATGCCGGCCCAGGCGAAAGGTTCCGGCGGGAAGGGCAGCGGCTTGCTGCGGACCATCTCCAGCTCCGTACGCTCGGTCCGCCCGCCCGCGAGCAGGTCGAGCATGACGTCCGCGCCGAAGCGGGTGGCCCCGACGCCCAGGCCGGTGTACCCGGCGGCGTACGCCACCCTGCCCGCGTGGGCCGTGCCGAAGAAGGCGGAGAAACGCGAGCAGGTGTCGATCGCGCCGCCCCACGCGTGGCTGAAGTTCACGCCCTCCAGCTGCGGGAAGCAGCGGAAGAAGTGCTCGGCCAGCTTGAGGTACGTCTGGGGCCGGTGGTCCATCTCGGCGCTCAGCTTGCCGCCGAAGGGGTAGACGGCGTCGTAACCGCCCCACAGGACGCGGTTGTCGGCGCTCAGCCTGAAGTAGTGGAACTGGTTGGCGCTGTCGCCCAGCCCCTGGCGGTTCTTCCAGCCGATCGACGCGAGCTGGTCGTCGGTGAGCGGCTCGGTCATCAGCGCGTAGTCGTAGACCGGGACGGTGTACGGGCGGACCCGCTTGACCAGCGACGGGAAGATGTTGGTGCCGAGCGCGACCCGGCGGGCGAAGACCCGGCCGTACGGCGTGCGCACGGCCATGCCGGCGCCCGCCGACGCCAGGTCCAGGCCCCGGGTGTGCTCGTAGATCCGTACGCCCAGACCGAGGCACGCCTGCTTGAGTCCCCATGCCAGCCTGGCCGGGTTCAGCAGGGCCACGCCCCGCCGGTCGAGCAGCCCCCCGAGGAAGGTCGGCGAGTCGACCTCGGCGCGCACCGCGTCCCGGTCGAGCAGTTCGAGATGGCCGGCGAAGCCGAGCTTGCGGGCCTCCTCGTACGTCTCCCGCAACTCTTCGAGCTGGTGCGGCTCGGTGGCGACGTCGATCTCGCCGGTGCGCTCGAAGTCGCAGTCGATGCCGTACGCCGCCACGGCCGCCTCGATCGCGTCGAGGTTGCGCTCGCCGAGCTCCTCCAGCTTCGCCAGTTCGCCGGGCCAGCGGGTGATGCCGTTGCTCAGACCGTGGGTGAGGGAGGCGGCGCAGAATCCGCCGTTGCGGCCCGAGGCGGCCCAGCCCACCTCGTGCCCCTCGATCAGTACGACGTCCCGTCCGGGGTCGCGCTCCTTGGCGAGGAGCGCGGTCCACAGTCCGCTGTATCCGCCGCCGACGACGAGCAGATCGCAGCGCTCGTCGCCGGTGAGGGCGGGCCGTGGTGCGGGCTTTTCGGGATCGTCCAGCCAGAACGACACCGGCTTCGCGCCGGAAAGGGATTGTGCGGCACTACGCATGGCAACTGGGGCCATGGTTTCCAACTCCTTCAGGGCTTACTGGGGCTGTGCGCTTTTCTTCCGGCGGCTCGCGACGAGCTGACCGCCGAGAACCATCAGCACGGCGAGGGCGAACATGGCCGTGCCGATGACGTTGATCTGTACGGGCGTGCCGCGCTGCGCCGATCCCCACACGAACATCGGGAAGGTGACGGTCGAGCCCGCGTTGAAATTGGTGATGATGAAATCGTCGAAGGAGAGCGCGAAGGCGAGCAGCGCTCCCGCCGCGATTCCGGGCGCCGCGATCGGCAGGGTCACCCGTACGAACGTCTGTACCGGACCCGCGTAGAGATCACGGGCGGCCTCTTCCAGGCGGGTATCCATCGACATCACGCGCGCCTTGACCGCCGTCACCACGAAGCTCAGGCAGAACATGATGTGCGCGATGAGAACGGTCCAGAAGCCCAGCTCCGCGCCCATGTTGAGGAAGAGCGTCAGCAGCGAGGCGGCCATCACCACCTCGGGCATCGCCATCGGCAGGAAGATCAGCGAGTTGATCGCGCCACGCGCCCGGAAGCGGTAGCGGACCAGCGCGAAGGCGATCATCGTGCCGAGCACGGTGGCGCCGGCCGTCGCCCAGGCGGCGATCTGGAGCGAGAGGGAGAGCGAGCCGCACAGGTCGGCGACGCCGCACGGGTCCTTCCACGCGTCCAGGGAGAACTCCTGCCAGGCGTAGTTGAAGCGGCCCTTCGGGTTGTTGAAGGAGAACACCATCACGACGATGTTCGGCAGGATCATGTAAGCGAGCGTCAGCAGCCCGGCGATGACGACGAGATTGCGCCGTATCCGGCGAAGCACAGACATCAGACCAGATCCTCCGTCCCGGACTTGCGGATGTACACGGTGACCATGGCCAGCACGATCGCCATCAGGATGAAGGAGAGTGCGGCCGCCGTCGGATAGTCGAGCACCCGCAGGAATTGCGACTGGATGACGCTGCCGACCATTTTCGTGTCGGTGGATCCGAGGAGTTCCGCGTTGACGTAGTCACCGCTCGCCGGAATGAAGGTGAGCAGCGTGCCCGAGACGACACCCGGCATGGAGAGCGGGAAGGTCACCTTGCGGAAGGTGGTCGCCGGGGTGGCGTAGAGGTCGCCGGCCGCCTCGTGCAGCCTGCCGTCGATGCGCTCCAGGGAGGTGTAGAGCGGCAGGATCATGAAGGGCAGGAAGTTGTACGTCAGGCCGCAGACCACGGCCATCGGTGTGGCCAGCACCCGGTCGCCCTCGGTCCAGCCGAGCAGGCTGGTGACGTCCAGGACGTGCAGGGTGTCCAGCACGTCCACCACCGGGCCGCCGTCCGCGAGGATCGTCTTCCAGGCGAGCGTACGGATCAGGAAGCTGGTGAAGAACGGCGCGATGACCAGCACCAGGACCAGACCGCGCCACCGGCCCGCCTTGAAGGCGATCAGGTACGCGAGCGGGTAGCCCAGCAGCAGGCACAGCAGGGTGGCGGTGCCGGCGTACAGCAGCGAGCGTACGAACTGGGGGGAGTACTCCGTCAGCGCGTCCCAGTACGTCCGGAAGTGCCAGGTGACCTCGAAGCCCTTCTCCAGCGAGCCGGTCTGCACCGAGGTCGACGCCTGGTAGACCATCGGCAGCGCGAAGAAGACGACCAGCCACAGGATGCCGGGGAGCAGCAGCCAGTACGGTACGAGCCGCTTGCGGGCGGAGGCCTTGCGCGGGGCGGGCGGCTCCTCGGCCGGTGCGGGCGCCAGGGGCGGCGCGTCGGTGACGCTCACGCGCTCTCCTCCACCGTCTCCACGCCGGCGGAGCCCACTGTCCCGGCAAGCAGGGACTGGCCGGCGTCGAGCCCGAAGGTGTGCGCCGGATTCCAGTGCAGGACGACCTCGGCGCCGGGCACCAGCCGCGTGTCGCGCTCGATGTTCTGGACGTACACCTCGAAGTCGGAACAGGCCGGGCTGTCGACGATGTACTGGGTCGAGACGCCGATGAAGCTGGACGCCACGATCCGGCCGGTGATCTTGTTGCGGCCGTCCGCGACCGCGCCCGCGTCGTCGGCGTGCGCGACCGAGACCTTCTCCGGGCGTACGCCGACGAGCAGCTTGCCGCCGCTGCGGGGCTGCGAGGCGCACCGCCCGCCGGGCAGGCGCAGCTTGGAGCCGCCGCAGGTGACCACGGTGTCCTGGCCCGAAGCCTCGACGACCTCGGCCTCGATGAGGTTGGAGGTGCCGAGGAAGTTGGCGACGAACGTCGTCCTCGGGTTCTCGTAGAGGTCGGCGGGGGCGCCGAGCTGCTCGACGCGGCCGCCGTTCATCACCGCGACCTGGTCGGCCATGGTCATGGCCTCCTCCTGGTCGTGGGTGACGTGCACGAAGGTGATGCCGACCTCGGTCTGGATGCGCTTGAGCTCCAGCTGCATCTGGCGGCGCAGCTTGAGGTCGAGCGCGCCGAGCGGCTCGTCGAGGAGCAGGACCTGGGGGTGGTTGATGAGCGCGCGGGCCACGGCGACGCGCTGCTGCTGGCCGCCGGAGAGCTGGTGCGGCTTGCGGCCGGCGAAGGCTCCGAGCTGGACGAGGTCCAGCATGTCGTCGACCTGCTTCTTCACGGACTTGACGCCGCGCCGGCGCAGGCCGAAGGCGATGTTCTCGAAGACGCTGAGGTGCGGGAAGAGCGCGTAGCTCTGGAAGACGGTGTTGACCGGGCGTTTGTACGGCTGGAGGTCGGTGACGTCCTTGTCGCCGAGGAAGACCGTGCCGGTGGTCGGGTCCTCAAGACCGGCGATCATCCGCAGGGTGGTGGTCTTGCCGCAGCCGGACGCGCCGAGCAGGGCGAAGAAGGAGCCCTGCGGAATGGTGAGGTCGAGCGGGTGCACGGCCGTGAAGGAGCCGTAGGTCTTGCTGATCCCGGAGAGGCGGACGTCGCCGCCTTCTGTCGTCTTCTGCGTCATGGGGTGTGGTCCCAGGGGTGTCGGGTGGGGAGCGGGAGCGGGAGCGGACGGCGGCTCAGGCGCCGATGAGCTTGGCGAACTTCTCCTCGTACGCCGTCTCTTCCTTGCCGCTGAGCGAGCGGAAGGCGTGGGACTTGGCGGCCATCGCCTTGTCGGGGAGGATCAGCGTGTTGGAGGCCATCGACTCGTCGATCTTCGCCAGCTCCTCGCGCACGCCGTCGACCGGACAGACGTAGTTGATGTACGCGGCGAGTTCGGCGGCCACGGGCGGCTCGTAGTAGTAGTCGATGAGCTTCTCGGCGTTGGCCTTGTGCCGTGCCTTGGCCGGGACCAGCAGGTTGTCGCTGGAGGTGATGTAACCGGCCTCCGGGATCACGTACTTGATGTCCGGGTTGTCCGCCTGGAGCTGGATGACGTCACCGGCCCAGGCGAGGCAGGCCGCGAGGTCGCCCTTGGAGAGGTCCGCGGTGTAGTCGTTGCCGGTGAAGCGGCGGATCTGCTTCTTGTCGACGGCCTTCTGCATCCGGGCGACGGCCGCGTCGTAGTCGTCGTCGGTGAACTTCCCCGGGTCCTTGCCCATGTCGAGCAGGGTCATCCCGACGGAGTCGCGCATCTCGGAGAGGAAGCCGACCTTGCCCTTGAGCGCGGGGTCGTCCAGCAGCTGGCCGACGCTTTCGATCTTCTTCCCGCCCGTCGCCTTGGCGTTGTAGGCGATGACGGTGGAGATGCCGGTCCACGGGTACGAGTAGGCGCGGCCCGGGTCCCAGTCGGGGGAGCGGAACTGCGCGGAGAGGTTGGCGTACGCGTTCGGCAGGTGCGCCGGGTCGAGCTTCTGGACCCAGCCGAGCCGGATGAGCCGGGCGGCCAGCCAGTCGGTGACGCAGATCAGGTCACGTCCGGTGTCCTGGCCGGCCGCGAGCTGCGGCTTGATCTTCCCGAAGAACTCGACGTTGTCGTTGATGTCCTCGGTGTACTTGACCGTGATCCCGGTGCGCCTGGTGAACGCCTCCAGGGTGGGCCGGCTCTTCTCGTCCTCGCTGACGTCCATGTACTCGGTCCAGTTGGAGAAGGCGATCCGCTTCTCCTCGGCCGAGTGGTCGTCGGAGGCCGGCGCGCCGCCCTCCCGCCTGGCGGGCGGGATGCCGCACGCGCTCAGCGTGCCCAGGCCGCCGACCGCCAGCGCGCCGACGCCCGAGGCGCGCAGCAGCGAGCGGCGGGTGAGGGCTCCCCTGCCGGTGCTCAGGCTGCGGCGCACGGCGGCCATCTGGGCCGCGGAGAGGCGGTCGGGCTCGTACTGCTCCATGCGTGAGTGCCCTTTCGGGTGGGTGGGGCCGCTGGTCGTGCGGCGCAGTGGCTGAGTGACTACCGGTCCCCGAAGATCGTGCGGTGCCAATCCTTGCGGGCGACCGCGGTGTTGTCGTACATCACATGCTTGACCTGCGTGTACTCCTCGAAGGAGTACGCCGACATGTCCTTGCCGAAGCCGCTGGCCTTGTAGCCGCCGTGCGGCATCTCGCTGATGATCGGGATGTGGTCGTTGACCCAGACGCAGCCCGCCTTGATCTCGCGGGTGGCGCGGTTCGCGCGGAACACGTCGCGGGTCCAGGCCGAGGCGGCGAGGCCGTACGGGGTGTCGTTGGCGAGCCCGATGCCCTCGTCGTCGGTGTCGAAGGGCAGCACGACGAGGACCGGGCCGAAGATCTCGGCCTGGACGATCTCGCTGTCCTGCGGGGCGTCGGCGACGAGCGTGGGGCGGTAGTACGCCCCCTTGGCGAGGTCGCCGGCGGGCGCTTCGCCCCCGGTCACCACCCGGGCGTACGCACGGGCGCGCTCGACGAAACCGGCGACCCGGTCGCGCTGGGCGTGGCTGATGAGCGGACCGAGGTCGGTGGAGGGGTCGAAGGGGTCGCCGAGCCGCACGCTCTCCATCAGCTCGGCGACGCCCGCGACGAAGGCGTCGTAGAGCGGGCGCTGGACATAGGCGCGGGTCGCGGCCGTGCAGTCCTGCCCGGTGTTGATGAGCGAGCCGGCCACCGCGCCGTGCACCGCGGCTTCGAGATCGGCGTCGTCGAAGACCACGAAGGGCGCTTTGCCGCCGAGTTCGAGGTGGAGGCGCTTGACGGTGGAGGTGGCGATCTCGGCGACGCGCCTGCCGACGGCGGTCGACCCGGTGAAGGAGGTCATGACCACGTCCGGATGTCCGACGAGGTGCTCGCCGACGTCCTTGCCGGCGCCGGTGACGATGTTGATCACACCGTCCGGGATGCCGGCCTCCTTCGCCGCCTGCGCGAACATGACCGAGGTCAGCGGCGTGATCTCGGCGGGCTTCAGGACGATGGTGTTGCCCGCCGCGATCGCCGGCAGGACCTTCCAGGCGGCCATCTGGAGAGGGTAGTTCCAGGGGGCGACGGACCCCACGACACCGATCGCCTCACGCCGTACGTACGAGGTGTGGTCGCCGGAGTACTCGCCGGCCGCCTTGCCCTCCAGGTGACGGGCCGCGCCCGCGAAGAAGGCGGTGTTGTCGACACTGCCCGGCACGTCGAACCCGGCGGACAGCTTGATCGGCTTGCCGCACTGGAGCGACTCGACGTACGCGAAGTCCTCGGCCTGCTCGGCGAGTACGGCGGCGAAGCGGTGCATCGCATCGGAGCGCTCCCCCGGGGTGGCTCCCGACCAGCCGGGGAACGCCGCGCGCGCGGCCGCGACCGCCGCGTCGACGTCGGCGGTGGACGCCAGCTCGTACGCGTAGACCTTCTCGCCGGTCGCGGGGTCCACGACGGTGTGTGTCCGGCCCGAGGTGCCCGCGCGCAGCTGTCCGGCGATGTACTGCGCACCGTCCGCGAATCGGTCCTGCACCGGGAAGCGGTTGACCATGACGCTCTCCTCCGCCGTTCTCCCCGCTCAGCGGGTGTCGGCGTAGCTCCAGCTGGATTTGAGTGCCGATCCTGACAGAGGCACACAAGAGCAACAAGGGATTCCGTTGTTGCCTTTTGGTTACGCGACGGAATCGGTCGACCATGTGTCGCGTCGAGGAGGAAATACCGTACGGAGTGTCCGTGGCGCGCGCCGAATCGGCGTGGCATGGCCGCTTTACCGGGCGAAACCCCAGGTGAAGCGGGTGTCTGCGGCGCTTTCCTCTCCTCGCGCCCGGCCGGACGCCCCCGGACGTCCCGAACGCCCCCGAACGCCGGACGGGCCGGATTCTCCGGGTGAGAATCCGGCCCGCGGGGTGTCCGGGAGCGGTACGGGGGAAAGGAGAACCGGCCGGACGTCGCCCTAGCCCCGGGCGGGGGCCTCGACCACCAGCGAGGAGTGCGCGTAGGGGTCGTACGAGTCGAGTTCCCTGTCGCGCTCGTTCTCGGACTGGACGATCGCCCAGACGATGACCCCGATGAACGCCGCGCTGAGCACGAAACCGACGATGCCGAGGATGATCCCCGCCAGGGCCATGCCGCTGTTCGTCGCCTCGCCGCGCTGGACGCGCTTGCGGCCGAGGATGCCGAAGATCAGCGCGAGGATGCCGAGGATGATGCCGAGGCCGTAGGCACAGAAGAACGTGACGGAGATGATGCCGAGCACCATCGCGGTGATGCCGAAGCCGTTCGCCGGGCCCTGCTGTCCGGCCCAGCCGGCCGGGCCGCCGTATCCCGGATACCCGGGGTAGCCGCCGGTGCCGTACGGGGTCTGGGCCTGCGGGGCGGCGTAGGCCGGGTAGCCGTACTCGCCGGGCGGGGTCTGCGCCGGGCCGGTGGGGGCGGGAGGCGGCGGCGGTACCGCGCCCTGTTCCGGGGCCGCGCCCGTTCCCGGGCCCGTTCCCGTGCTCGGGCCGAAGCCCGGCGCCGGTTCCGCGGCCGGCACCGATGTGACCGTCTGCTGGTGGTGCACCGGAGGCGGGCCGGGCTGCGGCTTGTCCAGCGGCACCGCGTGCTCGGGCGGCGCCCAGGGGTCCCGCGGCCGCTCGGGCGGCGGGCCCGAGGGGTGCTGTGCGTTGTCTGACATGTGCCTCCCCCATCGTGGTTCCGCCATGCTACGGCCTGCGTTCCGGGCCGTACCGCCCGCCTACGATGATCCCTGAACCGCCCCCCGGGGCCCGTAGACCCCGTACATCCGGAGGATCCGATGACCGATCTGCACCCCTTCATCGCGGGGCTGCCCAAGGCCGAACTGCATGTGCACCACGTCGGATCCGCCTCGCCCCGCATCGTCGCCGAACTGGCCGCCCGCCACCCCGACTCCAGGGTCCCCACCGACCCCGAGGCGCTCGCGGACTACTTCACCTTCACCGACTTCGCGCACTTCATCGAGGTCTATCTCTCCGTCGTGGACCTGATCCGCACCCCGGAGGACGTCCGGCTGCTGACCTTCGAGGTCGCCCGCGACATGGCCAGGCAGAACATCCGGTACGCCGAGCTGACCATCACGCCGTTCAGCTCGACCCGCCGGGGCATCGACGAGAAGGCCTTCATGGAGGCGATCGAGGACGCCCGCAGGGCGGCGGAGGCCGAGCTCGGCACCGTACTGCGCTGGTGCTTCGACATCCCCGGCGAGGCCGGCCTGGAGTCGGCGGAGGAGACGGCGAGGCTGGCCGTGGACCTGCGCCCCGAGGGCCTGGTGTCGTTCGGTCTCGGCGGCCCCGAGATCGGTGTGCCGCGCCCGCAGTTCAAGCCGTACTTCGACCGGGCGATCGCGGCCGGGCTGCGCTCCGTCCCGCACGCCGGCGAGACGACCGGGCCCGGGACGATCTGGGACGCGCTGAACGACCTGCGCGCCGAGCGCATCGGCCACGGCACCAGCGCCGTCAAGGACCCACGGCTGCTGGCCCACCTGGCCGAGCACCGCATCCCGCTGGAGGTCTGCCCGACGTCCAACATCGCGACGCGCGCCGTGGCCACGCTGGACGAGCACCCGCTGAAGGAGATGGTGGACGCGGGCGTGCTGGTCACCATCAACAGCGACGACCCGCCGATGTTCGGCACCGACCTCAACAGCGAGTACGGGGTGGCGGCCCGCCTGCTCGGCCTCGACGAGCACGGGGTCGCCGGCCTCGCCAAGAACGCCGTGGAGGCGTCCTTCCTCGACCCGGCGGGCAAGGCGCGGATCGCCGCCGAGATCGACGCGTACACCGCGGACTGGCTCGCGCGGCGGTAACGCCCCGGACAATGGGGCCATGTTCCTCTCCCCCTCCACGCGGTCCCCGCGCACCGTCACCGCCGTGGCCCACCGCGGCGACCCGTACCGGTTCCGTGAGAACACCCTCGCCTCGCTCCGCTCCGCGGTGGAGCGGGGCGCGGACGCCGTCGAGATCGACGTCCGGCCGACCCGCGACGGCGTCCCCGTACTGCTGCACGACGACTCGCTCAAGCGGCTGTGGGGCCACGACCGGCTGCTCGGGACCCTCACCGAGAAGGACCTGCGCGAGCTCACCGGCGGCGGCGTGCCCACCCTGCGCGAGGCACTGCACGCCGCCGGCGACCGCCGCCTCATGATCGACCTGCCGGGCGCCACCGCCGAGTCGGTGCGCACGGTGGTCGGCGTCGTCCACGAGTCCGGGGCCGGCGAGCGCGTGTACTACTGCGGGGGCGTCTCCGCCATGGCGGCCGTACGCGCCGCCGACCCCGGCGCCGAGATCGCCATGACCTGGACGACCCTCACCCCGCCCCGCGCCACGCTGCTCGACGCGGTGAAGCCCCGCTGGCTCAACTACCGGTTCGGCCTGGTCGGCCGCGACCTGACGGACCGCGTGCACCGGGACGGTCTGCTGGTCTCCGCGTGGACCGCCGACACCGGGCTCACGATGCGCCGCCTGATCGGCCGCGGCGTCGACTCCATCACCACCAACCGGATCGACGTCCTGAGCGCGCTCACCAGAACTCCCCGCCGGTAGGCGGGTCAGCCCTTACGGCATGATGGCCGAATGGACAGAATCCGCATGGGCATCGCACACAGCGTCCGCGTCCGGAGCTACTGGCCCGGCGGCAAGGACAGCTGTCCCGTCGACCGCGCGGTGGGCGGCCGGGTCACCGGCATGCACCCCGGCACCGTGTCCTGTGCGCGCCGGCGCGCCGAGGAGAGCGCGCCGGAGGTGGCCCAGTTCGGCGCGGTGGCCCGCAAGCCCTGATGGCCGTAAGGGAGCCGGGCGCCGTACGCGCCCCGGGCGCCGCGGCACGCGGTCCGGGCGCACGGCTGCGTGACGCCGGCCCGTGGGCGACGGACGTGGGGGTCGCCCTGCTGGTGCAGGCGGCGATGACCATGCCGTGGGTGATTCCGCGGGACCCCGGCCTGCCGGAACCGACCCTGACCGCGTATCTGCTGACCACGCTCACGGTGGTGCCGCTGGTGTGGCGGCGCAGGGCGCCGGTCGGCGTGCTGTCCGTCATCGGGGCGGCCCAGGCGGTCTACGGGTTCGCCGTCGACGGCCCCGGCCAGACCCTTCCGTACAACGGCCTCGTCGCCCTGTACACGGTCGCCGCCCTGTCGCCCGCGCCCCGGCGCCAGATCACCGGGGCGCTGGTGATCGCGGCCGTCTTCCCCTCGGTGGCGCTGAACACGGGCGAGGCGCGGGAGCTGGTCTTCTCACTCATCGTCTTCGCCGCCGCGTACGCCATGGGCCGGCTGACCCACACCCGTCAGGCGTACACCGCCGCCGTGGAGGACCGCGCCGCGCAGCTGGAGCGGGCCAACCGCATCGAGGCGGAGCAGGCGGCGGCGCGCGAACGGGCCCGTATCGCCCGGGAGATGCACGACGTCCTCTCGCACGCCGTCAGCATCATGATCGTCCAGGCGGAGGCGGGACCCGTCGCCGTCCGCAGCGCGCCCGAGCGCGCCGAGGCCGCCTTCGAATCGATCTCGGAGACGGGACGGGACGCGATGGTGCAGTTGCGCCGGATGCTGGGGGTCATGCGGGAGGGCGAGCGGGCGGACGCTCCGCGCGAGCCGCAGCCGGGCCCGGCCGGACTGCCGGATCTGGTGGAACGGGTGGGGCGCAGCGGCCTGAGGACCGGATACGAGACCACCGGCCATGTCCGCCCGCTCCCGCCCGACACCGGAGCCACGGTCTACCGCATCGTCCAGGAGGCGCTGACGAACGCCGTCCGGCACGCCGCCGCGCAGAACGTGTCCGTACGGCTGGCGTACGGGCCGGACGCCCTGGACATCACCGTCACCGACGACGGGCGCGGCCCGGGAACGCGCACCGCTTCCGTCCCCGGCCACGGCCTGATCGGTGTCCGTGAGCGGGCGGCGGCCCACGGCGGCACGGCCCGCAGCGGCCCTGGACCCGGCGGCAGGGGCTTCGAGGTGCACGTCACCCTTCCCCTAGTAACCTCCGTGCCGGAGGTGGGGAGTTGACGATCCGTGTGGTGGTGGCCGACGACCAGGAGCTGGTCCGCAGCGGCTTCGCGATGATCCTGGACGCGCAGCCCGGCATCGAGGTGGTCGCCGAGGCCGGTGACGGCGCGCAGGCGCTCGACGCGGTGCGACGGCTGGCCCCCGATGTGGCACTGCTCGACATCCGCATGCCGGTCATGGACGGCATCGACGCCTGCCGTGCCATCTGCGCGCAGACCGCCTGCCGGACGGTCATGCTCACCACCTTCGACGCCGACGAGTACGTCTACGAGGCGCTGCACGCGGGTGCGAGCGGCTTCCTCCTCAAGGACGTGCGCCGCGACGACCTGGTCCACGGGGTACGGGTGGTGGCGGCCGGCGAATCGCTCCTCGCCCCTTCCGTCGCGCGCCGTCTGATCGCCGACTTCACGGCGGCGCGTCCGGCCGCCGTCGCCGCAGGGCCCTCGCCCCGCCTCGACGTCCTCACCGCCCGCGAGCGCGAGACGCTGCTGCACCTCGCGCGCGGCCTGTCCAACGCGGAGATCGCCGCCGCGCTGGTCGTCAGCGAGCACACCGTCAAGACACACGTCGGCAACGTCCTCGCCAAGCTGGGCCTGCGCGACCGCATCCAGGCGGTCATCTGCGCGTACGAGACCGGGCTGATCTCTCCCTCCCCCGGGGGAGGAACCGTTCCCCACTCCCCCGTACAGGCGAGGAAACAGCGCGGCGAGGACCGCTCGCTCCGGTGATCCGCCACGGCCTCCCCTTCCCCAGGATGGACTCCGTCAGCAGGTACGGATTCCACGCCCCGGAGGCCCCACGATGAACGCCCGCACCCGCACCCTTCTCGCCACCGCCCTGGTCCTCGGCATCGCGGCCGGTCCCGCCGCCTCCGCCTCCGCCTCCACGGACTCCCCCGTGGCGTCCGCCCCGTCGTACGACGCACCCGACGCCAAGGCGCTGCGCGCCGCCATCACCGGCCTGCGGGACCGCCGGGCGACCGCGGCGCTCGTACGGGTCTCGGGCACGGACGGCACCTGGCGCGGCAGCGCGGGTGTCCACGACCTCAGGACCGGCCGCGCGGCCGACCCGGACGCCCGTTTCCGGGCCGGCTCGGTGACCAAGGTCTTCACGGCGGCGGTGGTCCTCCAGCTCGCCTCCGAGCGGAAGGTCGACCTCGACCGCTCCGTCCGCGCCTATCTGCCGGAACACATCCCGGCGGCGTACGAGAAGGTCACCGTGCGCCAGTTGCTGAACCACACCAGCGGTCTGCCGTCCCCCGTCTTCGAGGGGACGACCGTGGAGGAGTGGTACGCGAACCGCTTCCACGTCCACACGCCGACGGGGATGGTTGCCTCGGCGGTGTCACGGAAGGAACTGTTCCCGGCCGGCACGCAGCAGCACTACAGCAACATCGGTTACACCATTGCGGGCCTGCTGGTCGAGAAGCTCACGGGCCGCTCGTACGAGGACGAGGTCACCCGGCGCATCATCAAGCCCCTCGCCCTGCACAGCACTTCGTTCCCCGGCACCGACCCCCGCATCCACGGCCCGCACAACCACGGCTACCAGACCATGAGGCTGGCGGACGGCAGCACCGGGCTGCGTGATGTCAGCGTGTGGAGTCCCACCGACGGCTGGGCGGCGGGAGACGTCATTTCCACCAGTGCCGACCTGGAGCGCTTCACGCACGCGCTGTTCGGCGGGCAGGTCGTGCGAGGACCGCTGCTGGAGGAGATGTTCACGCTGCCTCGGCTCACGGAGGGCGAGGCGACGTACAGCGCCGGCCTGACGTCCTGGAAGCTCGGCGGCCGCCAGGTGTGGGGCAAGACGGGCGGTCGCTGGGGCTACAACGCGGGCATCGGCGGCACCCGCGACCGCTCCCGCATCCTCGTCTACAGCGTCAACTCCACCGATGCGAAGGGCCAGGACAGGAACCCGGTCGTGACGGACCTGGTGCAGGCGGCCTTCGGCGCGGTGGACAAGAGCTGATCCACCCGGGCTACAGCCCCACGACCGCGTTCCACTTCTTCGCGAACCCGACACGCTCCTGCGCCGTGATGTCCCGCGCGATCGCCAGCCGCTCCCGCATCGCGTCGTCGGGGAAGATCAGCGGGTCCTCGGCGAGGGCGGCGGTCTCCCCGTCCTTGGCCGAGGCCAGGACGTCGCGCGCCGCCGGCACCGGGCAGACGTAGTTGACCCAGGCGGCCAGTTCCGCCGCGACCTCGGGCTCGTAGTAGTGGTCGACGAGCTTCTCCGCGTTGCGCTTGTGGCGGGCGAGGTTGGGGATCATCAGGCTCTCCGCCCACAGCTCCGCCCCCTCCTCCGGCACCACGAACTCGATGTCGGGGTTGTCGGCCCTGAGCTGGATGACGTCGCCCGAGTACGCCTGGCACGCCAGGACGTCGCCGCTCGCCAGGTCCTTGATGTAGTCGTTGCTGGTGAAGCGCCTGATGTGCCTGCGCTTCACCAGCTTCTCCACCTGCTCGCACACCGTGTGGAAGTCGTCGGCGGTCCAGCGCGTGACGTCGGCGCCGTTGCCCTGCATCAGCAGGGCGAAGCTCTCGTCGAGTCCGGAGAGGAGCGTCACCCTGCCGCGCAGGTCGTCGGCCCACAGCTGGGAGGTGGAGCGGATCTCGTGACCGAGTCTCCTGCGGTTGTACGCGATGCCGGTGATCCCGGACTGCCAGGGCACGGAGTGCAGCCGCCCCTCGTCGAAGGCGGGTGTACGCAGCTGCGGGTCGAGGTACCTGGCGACGTTCGGCTGCTGCGCACGGTCCATCTCCTGCACCCAGCCCAGGCGTACGAACCGGGCGGCCATCCAGTCGCTGACGACGATCAGGTCGCGGCCGGTCTCCTGGTGGTTCATCAGCGCGGGGCTGATCTTCCCGAAGAACTCGTCGTTGTCGTTGATCTCTTCGGTGTAGCGGACGGATATCCCGGTCCGCTCGGTGAAGGCGTCGAGGGTGGGCCGCCGCGACGTTTTCTCGTCGTCGGTGTCGATGTAGAGCGGCCAGTTGGCGAACCGAAGACTGCGGTCGCGCTCCGACCGGTCGGCGGCGGCCCGGTCGCCCGGTTCGACGTACGCCGCCGGCACCCCGCATCCGGCGAGCGCGGCCAGCGCGCCCGCCGCCGGGAATCCGCGGAGCAGCGTACGACGCGACACACGAGCACGACCGAGATCACTCATGGCGCCCACTCTCGTCCCGCACGGCGAAGGCGGGCAATAGACAGTCTGTCTACCGCCCGCCTTCGCGGAACAGCGTCCTGATCAGCCCTCGATCGAGGTCATCACGTGCTTGATGCGCGTGTAGTCCTCGAAGCCGTACGCCGAGAGGTCCTTGCCGTAACCGGACTTCTTGAAGCCGCCGTGCGGCATCTCCGCGACCAGCGGGATGTGGGTGTTGATCCACACGCAGCCGAAGTCGAGGTTCTTGGACATGCGCATCGCCCGCGCGTGGTCCTTGGTCCACACCGAGGACGCCAGCGCGTAGTCGACGCCGTTGGCCCACTCCAGGGCCTGCGCCTCGTCCGTGAAGGACTGGACGGTGATGACGGGGCCGAAGACCTCGTTCTGGATGATCTCGTCGTCCTGCTTGAGGCCGGAGACGACGGTCGGGGCGTAGAAGTAGCCCTTGTCGCCGACCCGCTCGCCGCCCGCCTCGACCTTGGCGTGCGCCGGGAGGCGCTCGATGAAGCCGCTGACCTGCTTGAGCTGGTTGGCGTTGTTGAGCGGGCCGTAGAGCACGTCCTCGTCGTCCGGCTGCCCGGTCTTCGTGTCGGCGGCGGCCTTCGCCAGCGCGGTCACGAACTCGTCGTGGATCGACTCCTGTACGAGCACGCGCGTCGCGGCGGTGCAGTCCTGGCCGGCGTTGAAGAAGCCCGCGACCGAGATGTCCTCGACGGCCTTGGCGATGTCGGTGTCGTCGAAGACGACGACCGGCGCCTTGCCGCCGAGCTCCAGGTGGACGCGCTTGACGTCCTTGGCTGCGGACTCGGCGACCTGCATGCCGGCCCGTACGGAACCGGTGATGGAGGCCATCGCCGGGACCGGGTGCTCGACCATCGCGCGGCCGGTGTCACGGTCGCCGCAGACGACGTTGAAGACGCCCTTGGGGACGATCGAGCCGATGATCTCGGCCATCAGGACGGTGGACGCCGGGGTCGTGTCCGACGGCTTCAGGACGACCGTGTTGCCCGCGGCGAGCGCCGGGGCGAACTTCCACACGGCCATCATCATCGGGTAGTTCCACGGCGCGACCTGTGCGCAGACGCCGACCGGCTCGCGGCGGATGATGGAGGTCAGGCCCTCCATGTACTCGCCGGCCGAGCGGCCTTCGAGCAGCCGGGCCGCGCCCGCGAAGAAGCGGATCTGGTCGACCATGGGCGGCAGTTCCTCGGTCCGCGTGAGACCGAGCGGCTTGCCGGTGTTCTCGGACTCGGCCGCGATCAGCTCCTCGGCGCGCTCCTCGAAGGCGTCCGCGATCTTGAGCAGTGCCTTCTGGCGCTCCGCGGGCGTGGTGTCGCGCCAGGCCGGGAAGGCCGCGGCGGCGGCGGCCATGGCGGCGTCGACGTCCTCCTGGCCGGAGAGCGGCGAGGTGGCGTACACGTCGCCCGTGGCCGGGTTGACCACGTCGATGGTCCGCCCGTCGGCGGCGTCGCGGAACTCTCCGTCGATGTAGTTGCGCAGGCGGCGCAGTTCGGTGGTCACAGCCACCCCTTCCCTGGTCGGATGTCCGATTGCTGAGATGCCCACCCTAGTCGCTCGGGTATCGCTTTCGACATACCCGCATACCGGGAACTTCGGATTCAGCAAGATCCGACGCTTCAAACAACGGATTTCATCGGTTTGGGGTTGCGGAACAGTCGAGACGTCGTGCACAGTGAAGACGTGGCCAGTAGAAGCGCAGATTCCAGAACCGGGAACGGCTCGTCCCCAACGGTCGATGCCGTGTCTCTGGCGATCATCGAGCAGCTCCAGGAGGACGGACGCCGTCCTTACGCCTCCATCGGCAAGGCCGTGGGCCTCTCCGAGGCGGCCGTGCGCCAGCGCGTGCAGAAGCTGCTCGACCAGGGCGTGATGCAGATCGTCGCCGTCACCGACCCGCTCACCGTGGGCTTCCGGCGGCAGGCCATGGTCGGCATCAACGTCGAGGGCGACCTCGACCCCGTCGCCGAAGCGCTGACAGCCATGGCCGAGTGCGAGTACGTGGTGATGACCGCGGGCTCCTTCGACCTCATGGTGGAGATCGTCTGCGAGGACGACGACCACCTGCTCGAAGTGATCAACAAGAGGATCCGCACGCTCCCCGGCGTGCGTTCCACCGAGAGCTTCGTCTACCTCAAGCTGAAGAAGCAGACCTATATGTGGGGAACCCGATAGTCGTGAGCCAGGACCTCTCCAAGACCGCGTACGACCACCTGTGGATGCATTTCACCCGCATGTCGTCCTACGAGAACGCACCCGTGCCCACCATCGTGCGTGGTGAGGGCACCTACATCTACGACGACAAGGGCAAGAAGTACCTCGACGGCCTCTCCGGCCTGTTCGTGGTGAACGCCGGCCACGGCCGCCACGAGCTCGCGGAGACCGCGTACAAGCAGGCGCAGGAGCTCGCCTTCTTCCCGATCTGGTCGTACGCGCACCCCAAGGCCGTCGAGCTGGCCGAGCGCCTCGCGAACTACGCACCGGGCGACCTCAACAAGGTCTTCTTCACCACCGGTGGCGGCGAGGCCGTCGAGACCGCGTGGAAGCTGGCGAAGCAGTACCACAAGCTCACCGGCAACCACACCAAGTACAAGGTGATCTCCCGCGCGGTGGCCTACCACGGCACCCCGCAGGGCGCCCTGTCCATCACCGGCCTGCCGGCCCTCAAGGCCCCCTTCGAGCCGCTCGTACCGGGCGCGCACAAGGTGCCGAACACCAACATCTACCGTGCGCCGATCCACGGCGACGACCCGGAGGCCTTCGGCCGCTGGGCCGCCGACCAGATCGAGCAGGAGATCCTCTTCGAGGGCCCGGAGACGGTCGCGGCCGTCTTCCTGGAGCCGGTGCAGAACGCCGGCGGCTGCTTCCCGCCGCCGCCCGGGTACTTCCAGCGGGTCCGCGAGATCTGCGACAAGTACGACGTGCTGCTCGTCTCCGACGAGGTCATCTGCGCCTTCGGCCGCCTCGGCACGATGTTCGCGTGCGACAAGTTCGACTACGTACCGGACATGATCACCTGCGCCAAGGGCATGACGTCGGGCTACTCCCCGATCGGCGCGTGCATCATCTCGGACAAGCTGGCCGAGCCGTTCTACAAGGGCGACAACACCTTCCTGCACGGCTACACCTTCGGTGGCCACCCGGTCTCCGCGGCGGTCGGCTGCGCGAACCTCGACATCTTCGAGCGCGAGGGCCTCAACCAGCACGTGCTCGACAACGAGGACGCGTTCTTCTCGACGCTGAAGAAGCTCAACGACCTGCCGATCGTCGGCGACGTCCGCGGCAACGGCTTCTTCTACGGCATCGAGCTGGTGAAGGACAAGGCCACGAAGGAGACCTTCACGGACGAGGAGACGGAGCGCGTGCTCTACGGCTTCCTCTCCAAGGCCCTCTTCGAGAACGGCCTGTACTGCCGCGCCGACGACCGTGGCGACCCGGTCGTCCAGCTCGCCCCGCCGCTGATCTCCAACCAGGGCACCTTCGACGAGATCGAGGGCATCCTGCGTCAGGTGCTCACGGAGGCATGGACCAAGCTCTGAGTCAGAGTGAGCCTGCTCTGATCGTATGACCCAATCGCGGCCCGGATTCGCCCGTTCGAGTGAGAACGGACGTATCCGGGCCGCGCGCTTGCCACGCCACCACGTCATGAATCCTTACGGTGCCCAGTGACCGATCGGCCCCGTCTTCGTTCCCCCGTACGGGGGAACGGGATATCTGCTGTGACACTCAAGACGTGAGGTGTACGCCATGGTGGCCCCACCCGACAACGATGTGCTCTGGGCACGCTCCCTGCACTACTCGTACAGCGGCTCCCCCGCCCTCACCGGCGTCTCGCTGGGCGTGCGCGAGGGCGAGATCCTCGCCGTCAACGGCCCGCGCGGCAGCGGCAAGACGACCCTCCTCCAGTGCCTCTCCGGCCAGCTGGTCCCCGAGGAGGGCGAAGTATGGTTCGACAGCGCGCCCGTGCACACCATGAGTCCCGTGCTGCGCGAACGGCTGCGCCGTGACCGGTTCGGCTGGATCGACCCCGAACCCCGGCTCCTGCCGGAACTGAGCGCCTGGGAGAACGCGGCCCTGCCGCTCCTCCTCCACGGCATCGCGCACCGCGCCGCGAAGAAGACCGCGATGGAGTGGCTGGAGCGGCTCGACATCGGCGCGGTCGCCCGCAAGCGGCCCGCCGCGCTCCTGCAGTCCCAGCGCCAGCGGATCGCCATCGCCCGTTCGCTGGTCAACACGCCGGCGGTGCTGTTCGCGGACGAACCGACGGCGCCGCTGCACCGCAAGGACCGCGCCCAGGTGCTGCGTACGCTCACCGCCGCGGCCCGCTCGCACCGCATCACGGTCGTCCTCGCGACGCACGACGCGGAGGTGGCGATGCTCGCGGACCGTACGGTGTCGCTGCTCGACGGGCAGCCCGTCAACTCCGTACAGGTGGACGGTGCGGAAGGCCGGGCCGCGTGCTCGCTCTCCGTCTAGCCCGCGGCACCCACCCGCTGGTCCTGCTGCGGCGACTGCTGGTCGCGGTGGCATCGGGCGGCGTAGGTTTCCTCCTCCTGTGCACCCTGGGTCACGCGATGGGTCATCCCGCGCAGTCCGGGGACTCCGCGCTGCGCCTGCTCTGGTGCCTGGCCCCGCTCGCGGCCACCGTGTACTTCGCGGCGGCGGTGGCCCGCGCCGACCCCGGTACGAGCCCGCCGCGCGCGGGGCTCTCCGCCGTCGGCCTCGGCCCGGCCCGCCTCGCGGCGCTCGCGGCCGTGTCCACGGCGGTCTCCTGCGCCCTGGGCAGCGTGCTGGCGCTCCTCCTCTTCCTCCACCTGCGCGGCGGCGGCCGGGGCCGCCTGCCCCTCGACGGCGCGGCGGCCGGGCTGCTGGCCGCGGACCAGCCGTTGCCGTCGGCCGCCGTGCTCACCCTGCTGAGCCTGGCGCCGGTCACGGCGGCGGTCGCGAGCGCCGTGGCACTGCGCCCGCGCCGCCCGAAGCGCTCCGGTGGACAGGGTTCCGGTGAACAGTCCTCCGCGCCCCTGTCCCCCGCCGGCCTGCCCTGGGGAGTGGCCCTCGTCGCCGCGGGCCTCGCGGTCGAGACCTACGCGAGCCGCGGCGTCCCCGGCACGCCGCTCCCGCTGCCGGGCCGGCTGGACGTGGCCCCGCCCGGCGTCCTGGCCGGCTGGGCCCTGACCGCCCTCGGCCTCGCCCTCGCGGGCCCCGGGCTGACCCACCTCGCCGGCCGCCTGCTCCAGTGCGTGCGCCCGGGCGCGGTGCGGCTGCTCGCGGGCCGCGTCCTGATGGACGAGGCCCGCCGGATCGGCCGCCCGCTGGGCGTGGTGTGCGCGGTGGCGTCGGCGGCGATCGCCACGGCGACCCTGCCCGACGCCGGCTCCGCCGCCCCCTTCGGCCCCCTGACCGGCCTGGGCGCGGCGCTGGTGGCGGGCTGCACGGTCGGCACGCTGCTGATGGCGGCCCTGGAGGCGAAACACGCCCGCACGGCCACCGCGGACACCCTGGCCCGCATGGGCGCCCCCTCCCAGACCCTCCGTACGGCGGCGGCCCTGAGAGCGACAGCCGTCCTGACCGTCTTCACCCCCGTGACCTGCGTCCTGGCAGTCCTGGCGGCCCTCCCCCTGACCTCCTGACCCCCGCCCGGCCCGAGTCCCGCCCGGCCCGAGTCCCGCCCGGGCAGCCCGCGCGGAACAGGGCGGCCCCCGCCGCGGGGCCGGCCCCGTTCCCGGCCCCGCTCCCCCGGCAACACGCCGTACCGCCCACCGCCTAGCATCGTCGCGTGCCTCACCTCACGGACCCCGACGCCCGCCACGACCGCGACCACGACCACGACCACGAGATCGAGACCCTCGCCGAGTTCGACGCCGCCGTCGCGCGCGGCTCGCTCGGCGGCTACCGCGTCCAGGCCGTCGACCTGACGGCCCGTACCCCCGACCTCCTCGCCGTCGCCACATCCGGGGCCGTGTTCCTCGGCTGCCCCATGCACCCCGACGGCCTCGCCAAGGTCCGCGCGGACGGCGCCCTCGTCTTCCCGCCCGTCCCCGACCTGCCCTTCGACCCGTACCGCGGGCTGCTCTACACCGCCGACACCCTCTTCGAGCACCTGGAGCAGGGGTACGACGCCACCCCCGACGCCCTCGCGTACGCCTGGTTCCAGCGCACCAAGGCCGACGGCGACATATTCGCCTCGATGCTCCGCTCCATCCACGACGACGCCGTCTCGGACGCCCTCGACGAACACCTCGCCGGCGCCCGCGTCGTCGGCGTCATGGGCGGCCACGCCATGGCCCGCGGCACCACCGCCTACGCCGGCGCCGCACGCCTCGGCCGCACCCTCGCCCGCAGCGGCGTGACCGTCGCCACCGGCGGCGGCCCCGGCGCGATGGAGGCGGCGAACCTCGGCGCCTACCTGGCTCCCCTCCAGGACGACGCCGTACTCGACGACGCCCTCCAGCTCCTCGCCAAGGTCCCGTCCTTCACCCCCTCCATCACCGACTGGGCCCGCACCGCCTTCGAGATCCGCGACCGCTGGCCGTCCGGCGGCGACTCCATCGGCATCCCCACCTGGTTCTACGGCCACGAGCCCCCGAACGCCTTCGCCGGCCACATCGCCAAGTACTTCGCCAACGCCACCCGCGAGGACGGCCTCCTCGCGCGCTGCAACGCCGGTGTCGTCTTCCTGCCCGGCGCGGCCGGCACGGTCCAGGAGATCTTCGACAACGCGACCCCCAACTACTACGAGTCACGCGGCGAACCGACCCCCATGGTCCTGGTGAACCGCGCCCACTGGACCGAGCGGCTCCCCGCCTGGCCCCTGCTCCAGTCCCTGGCCCAGGGCCGCCCGATGGAGTCCCGCATCGCCCTGGTGGACACCGTCGACCAGGCCCCGGCGGCGCTGGCCCGGCTGGCCGCCGAGTAACCCGGCCGGCCGCTCGTACGACCGGTCCCGGCTGCACTCCGTACGCACCCGGTGCCGCCCCTTCTCGCCCGTCGCCCGGGCGGGAAGGGGGCCGTCGAACATCCGCGCCGGCCGCTCCGCGACAGCCGCCCCCGACCGCCCGCCGACGGCGTGTCCCGTCTCCCCGTCCCGTACGGCGTCCGGCGCACCGCCCGAGTCGCCCACCGGCACCGGCGGTCCGGCGGCGGCCGCCTCCAGGAAGACGGTGCCGGGCCCCTCCACCTCCCGCCCGCGCCTTCGCGTGCGGCACGGCATCGCGAAGACATCGGCGGCGGCGTAGAAGGAGGGCATGGCCCCGTGCGGATGACCGCCCGCGAAGACCCGGGCGTCCGTGCCCCCGTGCTCGGCCGCCGTCCGGCGCAGCCGGCGCTCGTACGGCCCGTCGCCGACGAGCAGCAGCACGGCGCCGGGCACGTCGCGCCGTACCCTCCCCAGCGTCCTGATCAGCGTGTCCTGTCCCTTGCGGGCCACGAGCCCGGCGGCGCACAGGATCCCCGGCCGGTCGGCGGGGCCGTACCTTTCCCGTACCGGTGCCGCGTCGAGGCCGGACCGGGCCGGAAGACGGTGGTGCCCACCTCCGGAGCGAGCCGTTCCAGCCGCCCGCCGGACCCGAGGGCCGCCGCGACCGGGGTACGGGTGCTCGCCCCGAGGTACGTCACCGTGCCGGACCCGGGTCCGCCGGCGGTGGAGCGGTCAGGCGCGTCGACCGGTCCTGAGCGGTCCGCCGTGATCGCCGGCGCTCCGGGAGTCGTCGTCATCTGACGAACCCGGCGCCAGGGGCTCCAGCACCACGACGTCCTCCGCGGCGAAGGCGACGCCCACCTGCGCCCCCTCCTCGGGCGCGTCCCGCAGCGTGCACTCCGCCTCCAGCTGCGGCCCGCCCGCGGGCCGCAGCAGTACGGCGACGTGGTTGCCCCGGAAGGTGCGCGCCGTGACCGTGCAGGGCAGCCCGTCCGTGGCCGGGACCATCCTGACGCCCGCCGGCCGGACCAGCAGACGGCTCTCGCCCTGCGCCGATCCGGCCGGGACGGGGATCTTGCCCCACACCGTGTCGGCGGCCTCGCCGCCGACCGTCGCCGCGACGACGTTGTCGAAGCCGAGGAAGCGGGCGACGAACTCGGAGGCCGGCCGCTGCCAGACCTCCAGCGGCGTACCGGCCTGCGCGATCCGCCCGTCGCGCATGACCACCACCCGGTCGGCGAGCGCGAAGGCCTCGCCCTGGTCGTGCGTGACGGCCAGTACGGTCGTGCCCAGCCGCCCGAAGAGCTGTCGCAGCTCGACGACGAGGTGTTCGCGCAGGCCGCGGTCGAGCTGGCCCAGCGGCTCGTCGAGCATCAGCAGCTTCGGCTGCGGAGCGAGCGCCCGCGCCAGCGCGACCCGCTGCTGTTCACCGCCCGACAGGGTGCTGACCGCCCGGCGCCCGGCGCCCGGCAGGCCGACCATCTCCAGCAGCTCGTCGACCCGCCGGGTCCGTTCCGCCTTGCCTTCCCCCCGCATCCGCAGCCCGAAGGCGACATTGCCGCCGACGTCGCGCTGCGGGAAGAGCTGGTGGTCCTGGAACATCAGGCCGACCCCGCGCCGGTGCACCGGCACCCCGCGCTGGTCGCGCCCGTCGAGCAGCACCCGCCCCGCGTCCGCCGGCTGAAGGCCCGCGACGACCCGCAGCAGCGTGGACTTCCCACTGCCGCTCGGTCCGAGCACGCACACGATCTCGTGGTCGGCGACCTCCAGGTCCACGGCGTCCAGTGCCGCCCGCTTCCCGAACCGCACGGTCGCCCCGTCCAGCCGCAACATTCAGAACTCCCCGGATCCGGATCGGTCGGGCCGCGCACGTTCGAGAACCAGCAGCGACACCGCGCACACCACCATCAGAATCGTGCTCAGGGCCATCGCCTGCCCGTAGTTGAGGTCCCCGGCCCGCCCGAGCAGCCGCGCCACCGCCACCGGCAGCGTCGGGTTGTCGGGCCGCGCGATGAAGACGGTCGCCCCGAATTCGCCCAGCGACACGGCGAAGGCGAACCCGGCGGCGACGAGCAGCGCCCGCCGCACCATCGGCAGGTCGACCTCCCGCCACGCCCGCAGCGGCGAGGCCCCCAGCACGGCCGCCGCCTCGCGCAGCCGCCCGTCGACCGCCCGCAGGACGGGCAGCATGGTGCGTACGACGAAGGGGACGCCCACCAGCGCCTGGGCGAGCGGCACCAGGATCCACGACGTCCGCAGATCGAGCGGCGGCCGGTCGAGCGTGATGAGGAAACCGAAGCCCACCGTCACGGCCGACACGCCCAGCGGCAGCATCAGCAGCGCGTCGAAGCCGCGCACGAGCCGCCCGGCGCGCCGGGTCAGGGCCGCCGCCGCGAGCCCGCCGACGACCAGCGCGACGGCGGTCGCCACCAGGGCGTACTCCAGCGAGTTCCACACCGCCTCCAGCGGCGGCACGAGGAAGGTGCCCCCGCTCGCACCCGTCGACCGGAGGGCGCGGTAGTAGCCGAACCCGTACCCGTCCGGCCCGTCCAGCGACCGCTCGACGAGCACCCCGAGCGGCACCAGGACCAGGAGCACCACCGTCGCCAGCACGCCACCCAGCAGCGTCCACTGCCCGGCGCCGCGCGGCGGCCGCGAGGTCCGCGCCGCGTCGACGAGCTTCAGGGCGCTCTCCCTGCGCCGTACGGTCCACGCGTGCACGGCGAGGATCGCGCCCACCGCCGCGAACTGCACCAGCGTCAGCACGGCGGCAGTCGGCAGGTCCAGGAGCTGCGCGGTCTGCCGGTAGATCTCCACCTCCAGGGTGGAGTAGGCGGGTCCGCCGAGGATCTGCACGACGCCGAAGGAGGTGAAGGTGAAGAGGAAGACCATCAGCGCGGCGGCGGCGACGGCGGGCACGAGCGCCGGCAGCGTCACCCGCCGCCAGGCCGCGAAACGCCCGGCCCCGAGGACCCGCGCGGCCTCCTCCTGGCGCGGGTCGAGCTGCGACCACAGGCCGCCCACGGTCCGTACGACGACCGCGTAGTTGAAGAAGACGTGCGCGAGCAGGATCGCCCACACGCTGGTGTCGAGCCGTACGCCCCACACCTCGTCCAGCAGCCCGCCCCGCCCGAGCAGCGCCAGGAACGCCGTTCCGACGACGACCGTCGGCAGCACGAAGGGCACGGTGACCACGGCGCGCAGCAGCTGCTTGCCGGGGAAGTCGAGCCGGGCGAAGACGTACGCCGCCGGAAGCGCGATCAGCAGGGTCAGCGCCGTCGAGGCGAGCGCCTGCCAGGTGGTGAACCACAGCACGTCGAGGATGGCCGGATCGGCGAGCACCTCGCCGATCCGGCCGAGCCGCCAGACGCCGTCCACCTGGAGCCCGCGCCCCACGATCGCGGTCACGGGGTAGGCGAAGAAGACCGCGAAGAACGCGACGGGCGCGGCCATCAGGCCGAGCCGCACCACGCTCCCCCGCATGTTCTTGGCTACTTCAGGACGAGCGAGGACCACGACTTGACCCACTGCTCACGGTTGTCGGCGATCCTGTCGGGGGCCACGGTCTGCGGCTTGTCGACGACCACACCGTGCTCCGTGAACAGCTCCGGCAGCTTCGCGTCCTCGACCACCGGGTTCACGAACATGTTCAGCGGCATGTCCTCCTGGAACTTCTTCCCGATGAGGAAGTCGATGAGCGCCTTGCCGCCCTCCTCGTTCTCCGCACCGTTCAGCAGCCCCGCGAACTCGGTCTGCCGGAAGCAGGTGCCTGTCGCGACACCGGTCGGCGCCTCCTCGGGCTGCGGCTCCGCGTACAGCACCTCCACCGGCGGGCTGGAGGCGTACGAGACGACGAGCGGCCGGTCGGCCTTGGTCTTCCTGCCGCCCGCGGAGCCGGAGAACTCCTCGTTGTACGCCTGCTCCCAGCCGTCCACGACCTTGACGCCGTTGTCCTTCAGCTTCTTCCAGTAGTCCTGCCAGCCGTCGTCGCCGTACTGCCCGACCGTGCCCAGCAGGAAGCCGAGGCCGGGCGAGGAGGTCGCGGCGTTCTCGGTGACGAGGAGGTTCTTGTACTCCGGCTCGACCAGGTCGTCGAAGGTCTTCGGCGGCGCGAGCTTCTTGTCGGCGAAGTACTTCTTGTCGTAGTTGACGCAGATGTCGCCGGTGTCGACGGGCGTGACGCGGTGCTTGTCGCGGTCGAGCCGGAGTTCGGCCGGCACCTCGTCGAGCCCCTTGGCCTCGTACGGCGTGAAGATGCCGTTGTCCAGGGCCCGCGAGAGCAGCGTGTTGTCGACGCCGAAGAAGACGTCGCCGCGCGGGGAGCCCTTGGTCAGGATCTCCTGGTTGAGGGCGGCGCCCGCGTCCCCGCTCTTGAGAACCTTGACGGTGTAGCCGGTCTCCTCGGTGAACGCCTTCAGTACGGCGTCGGAGGCGTTGAACGAGTCGTGGCTGACCAGCGTCACGGTCTTGGATCCGCCGCCCTTGCCGCCCCCGCCGGAACCGGAGTCGTCCGATCCGCCCCCGCACGCGGCGAGCGTGGAGACACCGAGCGCGGCGGCCACGGCGGTGACCGCGAGCTTCTTGGTGGTGTGCACTGAATTCCTCCTGGGATGGGACATCCAGGAAGAGACGCGGCCCTGCCCGCGGAAAACGGGCAGGGCGCAACAGCTCGAGTAGTGACCGAACTTCCTACCCAGAATGACCTGGGCAAGGTTCAGAGGGTCTGCGGCGTGCCGCACTCTCAGCGCTGTGGCGCTCCCCTGTCGGAATATGAAGATGTGCGGCCCACGGTACACGGGCCCTCTGACAGCCCTATCGCTCGGTGGCCGCCAGCTGCCCGCACGCTCCGTCGATCTCCTGGCCACGGGTGTCCCGTACGGTCACGGGCACGCCGTGGGCCGCGATCGCCTCGACGAACGCCTTCTCGTCCTCGGGACGGGAGGCGGTCCACTTCGAGCCCGGGGTCGGGTTCAGCGGGATCAGGTTGACGTGCACCCGCTTGCCCTTGAGCAGGCGGCCCAGCAGGTCACCGCGCCACGCCTGGTCGTTGATGTCGCGGATCAGGGCGTACTCGATGGAGATGCGGCGGCCGGACTTCTCGGCGTACTCCCACGCCGCGTCCAGCACCTCCCGGACCTTCCAGCGCGTGTTGACCGGCACCAGGGTGTCGCGCAGCTCGTCGTCGGGCGCGTGCAGCGAGACGGCGAGGCGGCACTTGAAGCCCTCGTCGGCGAACCGCAGCATCGCCGGCACCAGGCCCACGGTCGACACGGTGATGCCGCGCTGCGACAGCCCGAGGCCGTCCGGCTCCGGGTCGGTCAGGCGGCGGATCGCGCCGACGACCCTCTTGTAGTTGGCGAGCGGCTCGCCCATGCCCATGAAGACGATGTTGGACAGCCGCGCGGGGCCGCCGGGGACCTCCCCGTCGCGCAGCGCGCGCATGCCGTCCACGATCTGGTGCACGATCTCGGCGGTCGACAGGTTGCGGTCGAGCCCGGCCTGTCCGGTCGCGCAGAACGGGCAGTTCATGCCGCATCCGGCCTGCGACGAGATGCACATGGTGACCCGGTCCGGGTAACGCATCAGGACGGACTCGACGAGCGTCCCGTCGTGCATCTTCCACAGGGTCTTGCGCGTGGTGTCGTCGTCGCAGCTGATGTGGCGCAGCACGGTCATCAGCTCGGGCAGCAGCTCCGCCCGGAGCTTCTCGCGCGAGCCGGCGGGGATGTCGGTCCACTCGGCCGGGTCGTGCGCGTACCGCGCGAAGTAGTGCTGCGACAGCTGCTTGGCGCGGAACGGCTTCTCGCCGATCGCGGCCACGGCCTCGCGGCGCTCGGCGGGCGTGAGGTCGGCGAGGTGGAGCGGGGGCTTCTTGGCTCCACGCGGCGCGACGAAAGTCAGTTCTCCAGGTACAGGCATGGTCATACCAGTGTCGCAGACATACGGAAAGGACCCGCCGCCTCTGTGGACGACGGGCCCCTCACGCAGAAAACGCAGGTCAGCCGGCGCCTACGAAGACCACCAGCAGCAGCCAGACCACCGGAGCCGTCGGCAGCAGCGAATCCAGCCGGTCCATGATGCCGCCGTGGCCCGGCAGCAGCGTCCCCATGTCCTTGATCCCGAGATCCCGCTTGATCATGGACTCGCCGAGGTCGCCGAGCGTCGCACTCGCGGCCACCGCGAGACCCAGCAGCAGCCCCTGCCACCACGTCCCGCCGTGCACCAGGAACTCCATGCACAGCGCGCCCGCCGCCATCGCGAAGACGATCGCGCCGCCCAGTCCTTCCCGGGTCTTCCCGGGACTGATGCGCGGTGCGAGCTTGCGCTTGCCGAAGCGCCAGCCCACGGCGTACGCCCCGGTGTCGCTGACCACGGTCAGCAGCAGGAAGGTGATCACCCGCTGCACACCGTCGTCGGCCGCCAGCATCATCGCCACGAACGTCGCCAGGAACGGCACGTAGAACGCCGCGAAGACACCCGCCGTGACGTCCTTGAGGTAACCGTCGGGCGGCTCCGTCATCCGCCAGACGAGCACCGCGAGCGTGGTGAGCGCCATGGCGACCCACGTGCCCTCCGCCCCCCTGACGTACCCCGCCACGATCATCGCCGTGCCGCCGACCGCGAGCGGCACCAGCGGGGCCTTGATCTCCTTGCGCTCTTCCAGCCGCGAGGTCAGCTCCCACAGCCCGACCACCACGGCAACCGCTATCACGCCGATGAAGGCGGCTTTCCAGACGAACAGCGACGCGACGATCACCGCGCCGAGTCCCGCGCCCACCCCTATGGCAGCACGCAGATCACGTCCCGCACGCTTCTTCTGCGGGGGCGTCGGCGGGGTGGGCATGGGCTCCTCGGGCGGAACGATGGGCATGGGGCGAGTCTGCTCGGCCTGATGCGCATCGTGGGCGGGACCCGCCGGGGCAGGCCCCTGGTCGGAGGGACCCCACGCGCCGACGTACTCGCCTCGCGCCGGGGCCCTCCAGGAAGAGTCGTTCATCAGACCTCGAGCAGCTCGGCTTCCTTGTGCTTGAGCAGCTCGTCCACCTGCGCGGTGTACTTCGCGGTGGTGTCGTCGAGCTCCTTCTCCGCACGGCGGACCTCGTCCTCGCCGGACTCCTTGTCCTTGACGAGCTTGTCGAGGGTCTCCTTGGCCTTGCGGCGGACGGCGCGGATCGAGATCTTGGAGTCCTCGGCCTTGGTCTTGGCGACCTTGATGTACTCCTTGCGACGGTCCTGCGTCAGCTCGGGGAACGTCACCCGGATGATGTTGCCGTCGTTGCTGGGGTTGACGCCCAGGTCGGAGTCGCGGATCGCCTGCTCGATGTTGCGCAGCGCGCTCTTGTCGAACGGCGTCACGATCGCCATCCGTGCCTCGGGCACCGAGAACGAGGCCAGCTGGTTGATCGGCGTCAGCGCGCCGTAGTAGTCGGCCACGATCTTGTTGAACATCGCCGGGTGCGCACGGCCCGTGCGGATCGCGGCGAAGTCCTCCTTGGCCACCACGACGGCCTTCTCCATTTTTTCCTCGGCCTCGAGGAGGATTTCTTCGATCACCACTTGCTCCTGCATGTCTTGAGTGGGCCCGGCACTCAGCACTCAGGCCCGGAGTAACCCGCGTCTTGCTCCTGCACGGTGTCCGACCGGCAGGGCTTTGTCCATCCCCTCACAGGGGCCACCCGGTCAGTTCCGGGTGCCCTGCGCACTCACGAGGGTGCCGATCTTCTCACCCTTGACGGCGCGCGCGATATTGCCTTCGGCGAGCAGTTCGAAGACAAGGATCGGAAGCGCGTTGTCGCGGCAGAGGGTGATGGCCGTGGCGTCGGCGACCTTGAGGTCGCGGGAGAGCACCTCGCCGTACTCGAGCGCGTCGAACTTCACCGCGTCGGGGTTCTTCTTGGGGTCGGAGTCGTAGACACCGTCCACGCCGTTCTTGCCCATGAGCAGGGCCTCGGCGTCGATCTCCAGGGCGCGCTGCGCGGCGGTGGTGTCCGTGGAGAAGTACGGCATGCCCATGCCTGCGCCGAAGATGACGACGCGGCCCTTCTCCAGGTGGCGTACGGCGCGCAGCGGGATGTACGGCTCCGCGACCTGGCCCATGGTGATGGCGGTCTGGACGCGGGAGTCGATGCCCTCCTTCTCCAGGAAGTCCTGGAGGGCGAGGCAGTTCATGACCGTACCGAGCATGCCCATGTAGTCGGAGCGGGCCCGGTCCATGCCGCGCTGCTGGAGCTCTGCGCCACGGAAGAAGTTGCCGCCGCCGATGACGACCGCGATCTCGGCACCGTCACGTACGACAGCGGCGATCTCCCGGGCGATGGCGTGCACCACGTCGGGGTCCACACCCAGGCCGCCGCCACCGGCGAACGCCTCGCCGGACAGCTTCAGCATGAAACGGCCGTTCGCTTTGCCGTCTTCGCTCTTCTGGGTACTTGTCATGGAGATCTCCTAGTGCACATACGAAGGAGGCCATTGCCGGTGGGGTACTGAGTCCCGTGCGCGGCAATGGCCTCCTCGTCAGATCTGCGGTCGCCCGTACGTACGCGGTCGACTGGTCAAACCCTAACCGGGTCGTCAGTCAATCGTCGTACGGACTCAGATGCCGACCTTGATGCGCGAGAAGCGCTTCAGGGTGACGCCGGCCTCGTCCAGAACCTTCTGGACGGACTTCTTGTTGTCCAGCGCGTACGGCTGGCCGAGGAGCGTGGCCTCCTTGAAGAAGCCGTTCACGCGACCCTCGACGATCTTCGGGAGGGCGGCCTCGGGCTTGCCCTCGGCGCGCGTGGTCTCCTCGGCGACGCGGCGCTCGGCCTCGACGACCTCGGCCGGGACCTCGTCGCGGTCGAGGTACTTCGGCGCGAAGGCGGCGATGTGCTGCGCGATGCCGCGGGCGAGCTCGGCGTCTTCCTTGTCCAGCTCGACCAGGACACCGATCTGCGGCGGCAGGTCGGGCATGGTGCGGTGCATGTACGAGGTCACGTAGGCGCCGTTGAACTGCGCGAAGCGGTCCAGGACGATCTTCTCGCCGAGGTTGGCGTTGGCCTCGTCGACGTACGCCTGGACGGTCTTGCCGGGCTCGATCTCGGACGCGAGCAGCGCCTGGAGGTCGGCCGGGGACGTCTTGGCGACGTGGGCGGCGAGCGCGTTGGCGACGGCCTGGAACTTGTCACCCTTGGCGACGAAGTCCGTCTCGCACTTCAGCTCGAGCAGGACGCCGGAGGTCTTGTCCTCGGAGATGAGGGAAACGACGGCACCGTTCTCGGCAGAACGGCCTTCGCGCTTGGCGACGCCCTTCTGACCCTTGATACGGAGGGCCTCCACGGCCTTGTCGACGTTGCCGTCGGCCTCGTCGAGCGCCTTCTTGCAGTCCATCATGCCGGCGCCGGTGAGCTCACGGAGCTTCTTGACGTCCGCGGCGGTGTAGTTCGCCATGATTTGTGAATCTCTCTCGAAGTCGGAGCGAAGATCTACGGGTGGCGGCGGGGGCGGGCGCTCGTCGCGCCCTCCCCCGCCGTCATCGACCGTGACGGGTGTCAGGCCTGCTCGGCCTCGGCGGCCGGAGCGGCAGCCTCGTCGGCCTTCTCGGCGTCGGCGGGCTTCTCCTCGGCCTCGGCGGCGGCCGGGGCCTCGGCGTCGGCGTCGGCGTCGGCGGCCGGAGCGGCCTCGTCAGCCTTCTTGTCGCCCTCGAGCAGGTCGCGCTCCCACTCGGCGAGCGGCTCGCCGGCGGCCTTCTCGCCCGGCTTGGAGTCGCCGGTGGCGGCGCCGGAACGGGCGATGAGGCCCTCGGCGACGGCGTCGGCGATCACGCGGGTGAGCAGGGTGACGGAGCGGATCGCGTCGTCGTTGCCCGGGATCTTGTAGTCGACCTCGTCGGGGTCACAGTTGGTGTCGAGGATCGCGACGACCGGGATGTGGAGCTTGCGCGCCTCACCGACGGCGATGTGCTCCTTCTTGGTGTCCACGATCCAGACGGCGCTGGGCACCTTGGACATCTCGCGGATACCACCGAGGGTCTTCTCCAGCTTGGCCTTCTCGCGGGAGAGGACCAGGAGCTCCTTCTTGGTGAGGCCGGACGCGGCCACATCCTCGAAGTCGATCTGCTCGAGCTCCTTCAGACGCTGAAGGCGCTTGTAGACGGTGGAGAAGTTGGTCAGCATGCCGCCGAGCCAGCGCTGGTTGACGTAGGGCATGCCGACGCGCGTCGCCTGCTCGGCGATGGCCTCCTGCGCCTGCTTCTTCGTACCCACGAACATGATGGAGCCGCCGTGGGCGACGGTCTGCTTGACGAACTCGTAGGCGCGGTCGATGTACGACAGCGACTGGAGCAGGTCGATGATGTAGATGCCGTTGCGCTCCGTGAAGATGAAGCGCTTCATCTTCGGGTTCCAACGACGGGTCTGGTGACCGAAGTGGACGCCGCTTTCCAGCAGCTCCCGCATCGTGACGACGGCCATGGCCGTACTCCTTGGGTTTCTCGGTTTGCCGCGACCGCAGGATTGCTGTCGCGCCTGACGCCCCGATGCGCCGTGCCACGAGGGACCGAGCGGCGCGGCCACCGACCGCGAAGTGGGTGGTGGCGGGGCGTGCGAAGTCGACCCGGTGACCCGGATCGCCACAAGAAGTGTACGGGACCTGCACGGTGCCGGGTGACGGCGATGTCCACAACCGGCCGGCGGTCCACAGATCCGGGCCATGATCCCCACGAACCGGTCCGGTGCGTGACGGTTTCCGCATGCGACGAATGACTGTGCAGGTGCAGGTGCCGGTGCTGGTGTTCCTGGCCGCGCTTTTCGGCGGCCCCGCCCAGGCCTCGGCCGCCGACGCCGGCGCGATCCCCGACGCGGCCTGGCCCGTGGACGGGCGTCCGCTGGTCGTACGGGGCTGGGAGCCGCCCCCGTCGCCGTACGCGGCGGGGCACCGCGGCGTGGATCTGGCCGCCGCGCCGGGTGCACCCGTACGGGCGGCGGCCTCGGGCCGGGTCTCCTTCGCGGGCCCGGTCGCCGGACGCGGAGTGCTGTCCATCGCCCTGGCGGGTACGGGCGGACCGCCGCTGCGGACGACGTACGAACCGGTGCGCGCGCTGGTCGGCAAGGGCGACGAGGTGAGGGCCGGGCAAGTGGTGGGCGTACTGCAGAGCGGTCCGTTCCACTGCCCGTCCGGCTGTCTGCACTGGGGCCTGCGCCGCGGCGAGGCCTACCTCGATCCGCTGACGCTGCTCCCGCGCCACCTGCTCCGCCGCGGCCCGCCGCGCCTGCTGCCGGTCTTCGGCGTGCCGGTGGGTCCGCCGGTGCCCGTACCCGCCGTGGCGGGCACACCCGACGGCTTCCATGCGGCGGTCCTGGCCGTGACGGCGCTGTGGGCGCACCGCGCCATGGAGCCGGTCAGCCGCCCTGGACGCCGTGCAGCGCCATCGCGACGGCCGAGTCCGCGATCACGTCCGGGTCCTCCGCCGCACCGAGCTCGATGCGCCGGACCGCGGCGTCGACGACGCCCTGGAGCATCATCGCCGCCAGCCGGGGCTGCTCGTGTCCCAGTTCGCCGATCGCCTCGACGATCATCGTCACCAGACCTCCGTGCGCGGCGCGGATCTTCTCGCGCGCACCGGCGTCGAGCTCGCTCGCGGAGATCGCGACGACGGCGCGGTGGCGCCGGTCGCCGACCAGGAGCAGCTGTGCGCGCACGTACGCCTCGACCTTGCCCGCCGGGGTGCCGGCCCGCTCCATGGCGCTCTCGACCTCGGCGGCCCAGACCGGGAAGTCGACGGCGCACAGCTCTTCGACGACGGAGGCGCGCGAACGGAAGTACTCGTACACGGACGACCGGGCGAGACCGGTGCGCTCGGCGAGGGCGGGGAAGGTCAGCGCTTCCGTGCCGCCTTCCGACAGCAGGGAGCGGGCGGCGTCCAGCAGGGCGCCGCGCTGCATCGTCCGGTGCTCGGCCACCGAGGCCGCTCGAATCCTTGGCACGGTCCCACTCTACGGATGAGCCGCCGCCATGACGACGCTGCCGGTGCGGCAGGCACGATTCAGCAACCGCGTCAACGCCCGGCGTCGGCCAGCTTCGCCCTCAGCTGGAGCACCGATTTGGTGTGGATCTGGCTGACCCGGCTCTCGGTGACCCCCAGCACGTTGCCGATCTCCGCGAGGGTGAGGCCTTCGTAGTAGTACAGCGTGACCACGGTCTTCTCGCGGTCGGGCAGCGTG
The DNA here is from genome assembly GCF_053591575.1 of Streptomyces altiplanensis. Lineage (NCBI taxonomy): Bacteria > Bacillati > Actinomycetota > Actinomycetes > Kitasatosporales > Streptomycetaceae > Streptomyces > Streptomyces altiplanensis. Next base: position 65,573 of record NZ_JBSFUB010000001.1, read on the forward strand.
TTGATGGCGCGGGCCAGCAGCCGGCGCAGTTCCCGGTCCTCGGCGACCTCGACCGGGTTGTCGGCGTGGGTGTCCTCCAGCGTGTCCATGAGACTCAGCCGGTCGCCGCCCTCGCCCCCCGCGTGCAGCAGCTCTTCCAGGGCGACGACGTTCGCCAGCGACAACTGGCTGAAGACGGCGTGGAGTTCTTCCAGGACGATGCCCATCTCCGAGGCGACTTCACTCTCGGAGGGGGTGCGGCGCAGCTGCGCCTCCAGCGTCGCGTACGCGCGTTCGACCGCCTTGGCCTTCTGCCGCACCGAACGCGGGATCCAGTCCAGGGCCCGCAGTTCGTCGATCATGGCGCCGCGGATCCGTGTGATCGCGTACGTCTCGAACTTGATGGACCGCTCGATGTCGAACTTCTCGATGGCGTCGATGAGCCCGAAGACTCCGGAGGAGACGAAGTCGGCCTGCTCGACATTGGGCGGCAGCCCGACGCTCACCCGCCCCGCGACGTACTTCACCAGCGGCGAGTAGTGCAGGATCAGCTGCTCCCGCAGCCGCTCGTCGCCCGTGGTCTTGTACGACCGCCACAACTCGTCGAGCGACGAGGGTGCGGTGGGCCGCACGCTGCCACGCGCCGCGGGTGGCACTGCCGCGCGGTCAGACCCGGAGGTGTGCTGGGGCATGCGTTGCCTTGAGCCGTTCTGCTGTGACGTCTGGGGGATCGTGCGTCTGGGTGGGGGCCCTCGTGAGCGTAGCGTGACTGAGGTGTCGCAGTCCGCGCAGGATATGAGATGCCGCCCTTCCAGATGAACGCTCCGGGACACGTCCCGCCCCGGGGCCGTCACCGTGTACGACGGCCCCGGAGGGGTTGCCAGGAGGGCTGGGAAGGTCATCGCCCTCACCCTTTCACCCGAATGCCGCTGGTCAAGTACCGCCTCGCCGCACATTCGCGCGGTGCGGGGATCCGGGCGTCAACTGCCAGCCGTCACCCTTGCGTTCAACGAACCCCAAGGAGTGCAGTTCGTACAGCTTGCCGAGTGCGTCGTCGGGGGTGGTGCCCGCGCCCCGGGCGACGCGGCGCGCGTCGACGGAGCCGCGGGCCGGCAACGACTCCAGCACCAGTGCCGCGACGGGGTCCAGCAGGTCCCTGGGCAGTACGGGTCCCCGGCGCGCCGGGGCGAGATCGCCGATGCCCCCGACCAGCTCCACCACTTCCGCGGCATCGGTGACCAGCACGCCCTCGCCCCTGAGAAGTTCGTGCACCCCCGCCGAGAGGCCGCTGGTGGCGGGGCCCGGCACGCCCATCGTGAAGCGTCCGAGCCGCTGCGCGCTGCGCGCCGTGACCAGCGAGCCGCTGCGGTACTCCGCCTCCACGACGACCGTGCCCCGGGTGAGGGCGGCGATCACCCGGTTCCTGAGGACGAACCGGCTCTGCGTGGGATGGCTGCCGGGCGGCAACTCGCCGATCACCAGTCCCTGTTCCGCGATGCGTCCGATCAACTCCGCGTGTCCGCGCGGGTAGACCACGTCGACCCCGCAGGCCAGCACCGCGACGGTGGCCCCGCCCGCGGCCAGCACCCCCCGGTGGGCAGCGCCGTCGACCCCGAACGCGGCCCCGGACACCACGACCCAGCCGCGCTCCGCGAGCCCGGTGCCGAGGGAGGCCGCCATGTGCGCCCCGTACGACGTGCAGGCCCGGGCTCCGACGACGGCGACGGACCGCAGCGCCCACATCCGCAGATGCGGCCGTCCCCGTACCCACAGCCCGACCGGCCTGCCGTCCCCCAGGTCGTCGAGCTGCCCGGGCCACTCCTCGTCACCGGGGCAGACGAAACGCCCTCCGACCGCGGCCACCGCCGCCAGATCCCGCGCGGGGTCGGTCTCCGCCGCCCGCATCCGGTAACCGCCGAGCCGCTTGCCCGTCACGCCGGTCAGCACCTCGGCCGCTTCGTCGAATTCCAGTGAGGTGAGCCTGCGCATCAGCTCCACCGCGCCGCACTCCCGCAGCCACCGCCCACCGGTCTCGTCCCCGGGCTCGATGACCCGGGTCAGCGCCGCCCTGGCCAGTCGTTCCCTCTCGCGCTCTCCCTCCCGCAGCCCCTCGCCCGAGCCGTCGACCACTCCGTCGACCGCCCCTCCGCCCGCTCCCCCGCTCACCGTTCCGCTCATCCCGCGCCTCCGATCAGCGCAGGAGCGCCCCGTGCGATGCCGGTCCGCAATTCCAGCGCCAGGTCGACGTGGCGGCCGTCGGGCCGGTCGCAGCCCGCCAGGTCGGCGACGGTCCAGGCGACACGCAGCACCCGGTCGAGGCCACGGGCCGTCAGCAGTCCGCGTTCCATGTCCCGTTCGGCCGCGTCGAGGGCTCCGGGCGCGGGCTGCCAGCGCGTACGCAGTTCATGCCCCGGCACATCGCTGTTGGTGTTCCACGGGGTGCCCTCCAGCCGCGCCGCCGCCCGCGCCCGTGCTTCTCGTACGCGCCCCGCGACCACCGCCGTCGGCTCACCGCGCCCACCCCGGCCCAGCAGGTCGGCGCGTTGCACCGGCGCCACCCCGACCCGCAGGTCGACCCGGTCGAGCAGCGGTCCCGACAGCCGCGCCTGGTACTTGCGGATCGCCGACGGCGGGCACTCGCACCCCGAACCGTTCAGGGTGTGCCGTCCGCACGGGCACGGGTTGGCCGCCAGGACCATCAGGAAGCGGGCGGGCAGCCGCACCACGCCCGCGCTGCGCGCCACCACCACATGCCCCGACTCCAGCGGCTGGCGCAACGAGTCCAGGGCCCGCCCGCTGAACTCGGGCGCCTCGTCCAGAAAGAGAATGCCGCGATGCGCGAGCGACACGGCCCCCGGCCTCGGCAGCCCGTTGCCCCCTCCGACGAGCGACTGCATCGTCGCGGAGTGGTGCGGGGCGCAGTACGGCGCCGTCCTGACCAGCGGCTCGCCCGGCGGCAGGATGCCCGCCACCGAGTGCACCGCTGTCACCTCCAGAGACTCCTGCCTGGTCAGCGGTGGCAGGACGGCCGGCATCCGCTCCGCCAGCATCGTCTTGCCGGCGCCCGGCGGCCCGTGGAGCAGGAGGTGATGGCCGCCGGCGGCAGCGACCTCCAGGGCCGTGCGCGCGGCGTACTGCCCCGCGACGTCCGCGAGGTCGGCGCCGTCGCCCCCGCCCTCACGGTCACCGACGGCCAGCCCGGTGCCCACCCCCGCGCCCGGCACCATCAGCCCGGCAAGCATGGCGTCGGGCCGCCCCTCCTCGGCCCGCTCCTCCTCGGGCACCTCGGCTCCGGTCAGCACGGCGATGAGCTGACGCAGGCTCCGTACGCCGAGGACCGAGACCCCCGGCACCAACGCGGCCTCCGCCGCCGTCTGTTCCGGCACGACGACCTGGCCGTACCCGGCTTCGGCAGCGGCGAGGACGGCCGGCAGGATGCCGCGCACCGGCCGGACCCTGCCGTCCAGCCCCAGCTCCCCGATCACCACCAGGTCGGCGATCTCCCTGGGGTCGATACGCTCCGCCGCCCCGAGCACGGCGACCGCGACGGCCAGGTCGAACCCTGAGCCGCTTTTGGGCACGGAGGCCGGGCTGAGCCCCACCGTGAGCTTCTTCTGCGGCCACTCGGCGCCGGAATTGACCGCTTCCCTGATGATTGGATGTGTTCAAGCGCAACGGGGAGGGACTCGAGTTGAGTGAGTGGCACGTGGAGTGGGTACCGGATCCAGGGCGGTGGGGAACGCCGCCAGCGGAAGGTGTCCTGGGGGTACAGGACCTGCCTGGGGCGGTGGCCCGTATCGGGCTGAGACCGGGGGATCCGGTTTACGTACGGCCGGACGGCACGGTAGACCGCCATTTCCTGGATTTCGTACGGTCCGAGGTCTTCCGCAGTCTGGAACGGGAAACGAAGCGCAATTACGGAACGGATTACCGGCTGCTGCTGAATTTTCTGTCTTCGCGTCGGCTGTCGTGGCAGGAAGCGACGCCACAGGATCTGGCGGACTACCGGCACTGGCGGTGCGACACCCCGGAGAATCCTGGCCGGATCAGCGGGACGAAGTGGGATCGTGAAGCCACCGCGTTCACGAAGCTGTTCAAGTGGGGCAAGGTCTCCCCGCTGCCGGTGGATGTCTCGCGACGGGAGGACCGTGCTGCGGACTCAGTTAGCACGCGGGTGTCGTGGATGACGCCGCGGACCTGGGTCTTGTGGATGGACATCGGGTTGCGTGGCCACACTCGGGCTGGCATAACGGCGCCGGGTTGGGAATCACGGACGGAGCTGCGCAACACCAGTTTCGTGCAGTTGCTGTTGAGCTCGGGTCTGCGGCGGCAGGAGGGCGGTTCGCTGCTGACGTTCGAGCTACCGACCCAGCGCCTGCGCTACGGCCGCTACTTGCACGGCCGCATCGCCGGCGCGGCAACGAGGTCCAAGAACTCGGGGACCTTCTACGCGTCGGTGGACGCGGTTGGCCAGGTTGAGGCCTACGTGGAATCCGAGCGGGCGTGGGCGGTGCAGCGTGCTCAGGCGGCGGGCCGTTACGAGCGTCTGCACGTGATGCGGCTGATCACGAAGGTGACGAGCGGCCTGAAGCCGAAGGTCGAGTGGGTGGACCGTGACGGCGTCGTCGGCGGGCACGAACTCAGCCGCCTGGACTGGCGTGAGCGCCAGTGGCTGTTCCTGGAGGGACCGGACGGGCCGGAGCCAGCGTGGTTGTGGCTAACCGAGCAGGGCCTGCCTATGGCTCCGGACCGGTGGAACGGCGTGTTCAGGATGGCGAACCTGCGCTGCGAGGAGGTCCTGCTCACCAACGAGGAGCGGAAGGTCGGGCGGGCGTTCCGGCTGGCGGACGTGCGCGGCAAGACCCCGTATGCCACCCCGCACTCATGCCGGCACTCGTTCGCGCTCTACATGTTGATCCTGCTGAACGAGCTGTTCGAGTCACGCTACGGGCTCACCAAAGACGACCGGCGGGACTTCGCCCATCTGTTCGGCGACCCATGGTGGCTGGTGATGACGTTGTTGCGGCATGCGGACGTGGAGACGACGAAACGGCACTACCTCGCACCCGTCTCCCACCTTCAACTGGAGTCGATCCTCGCTGCCGCAGAGACGAATGCCGAGGGGGAGGACGTCGAAGATTTGAACGGCGTGTTCGCCCGGCTGGCCCGAGAGACAGTGGGCATCCAGGACATCGACACCCTCCTCGAGGCTGCGTCGTGAGCCGGCGGGGGCGGAAGGCCGTCCTGCCGCCGGCCGATCACCGCACCGAGCCGCCCCTGCCCCCAGACGGGCTGGTGGTGACCGTGGTCAACAAGGCCGGCTACAAGAAGGAGTACGACTTCGCCGAACTGTCGGCCCCCGAACCGATGCAGAGGTCGCTGGCCACTGCCTTCGCGGTGCAGTCCCGCAATTGGACCAGTCACCGCACAGCGGGCAACAATTGGTACAGGTTGCTGATGTTCACCAGGTTCCTGTCCGGGCTGGAGCAGACACCATCAGATCTTGACGAGCTGTCCGCCGCTATGTTCAAGCGCTGGCGCGCGCAGCACGTCGGCTCCAACAACGGCAGGTCCACATTGTTTACGGTCCGTGCTCTGCTGCGGTGCGATCGTCGGCTGCACAGTGGCCCGGCAGCAGAGGAGCTGGCCCGCCGCATCCCCGGGCCCCAACGGAGTAAGCAGTCCTACAAGGAAACGGACCGGGAGCGGGTATCGCTGGCAGCGCAGCGGCAGTTCCGGGCGGCGTGGCTGCGCATCCGTGAGAACACTGAGTTGCTGGAGCGGTGGCAGTCCGGGGCGATGTCTGAGGGCACCGTCGAGTGGCGCATCGGCCAGGTCCTGGACCACCTCGCGCTCACTGGCGATGTTCCCCGCACTGTTCTGCCCAGCAGCCAGGTTGTGGTGACGAACCGTCGGCTGCTGGGTGGCTCCGGGCCGGAGCGCACATGGGGGCGACTCTTTCTGTCGCGGCAGGAATTGACCGCGCTGGCGGTGCTGCTGACCGATCGTTTTGGGTGGAACCTTTCGGTCTACGACCGCCTGCCGACTCCGACGAGAGCACCATCGGTCGGGGAGACGACCGCGCTGACCTATCAGGTCCAGATCGAGAAGCGTCGGACAGGCCGCGGGCGCTGGTTCTCCACGGAGAACATCACGGACTCTGGAGCTGACTCTCCTGGTCGGCTGATTTCCCAGGCGCTGGAGGCGACGGCGCATGGCCGGGCACTGGAGGCCCGCCTGGCGCCAGGACTCGGCTTGCTGATGGTTGCGCGTGCTTGGCGGCGTGGGCTCGTCGAACATCGGAACTTGGACCGCCCGCAACCCGTCGACCCGCTTGTCTTCGGTGTTTCCGACGATGACGTGAAGCACTGGGCAATCAGCCACCAGCTGGGAGGCTCTCCGTTCCAACGAACACGAAGGACGACGGTGACGCGTGAACGCCGTCCCCTGCAGCACTCCCGGAGCACTCATGAGAGCGTCTACGTCCTGCCCGACAAGCACGTCCAGCAAGCCGCGCAGGGGGTCATCGAGGACGGCGCCCAGGAAGCCCTAGATCAGGCCCGCGAAGCCGTGTTCTCCGGTCGTCTCAGCCAAACTCCTGATCCTCAGCATCAGGAGACGGCGGTGGCGGACTGCGAGGATGAGAGCACCAGTCCATGGCCAGCCTTGGCCGGAGGATGCGGAGCGGACTACCTGCTCTGCCTGGGCTGCCGCAACGCTCACGTTCATCCCGGCCATCACCCCAAGTTGGCCCACCTCCATCAGAGGCTACAGAGCCTGCGGTCCGTCCTGCCGGACTCCGTCTGGGACGAGCGTTGGCGTGATCACTTGCTGCGGCTGGAGGACCTGCGGCACGAGAAGAAGATCGGCACAGCCGCCTGGAGGGCCGCGCTGGACCGTGTTACCAACGCCGACCGCGCTCTTATTGGCCTTCTGCTGGACGGGAGTCTCGCACCGTGACTACTCCCGCTATCGAGGATGACCTGTTCGCGCTCCCGATGCCCGCTGCCGACAGTCCTGTTGTGCTGCCTCGTTGGATACGCCCTGGCAACTCGCATCCCAGCTCCCGCTATGAGCAGCTCATCTGGTCGCTTGGCCCGCTCATCGACAACCCCACTACAGCGGTCGGGCACATCTTCTGGAAGAACTGTCCCGAGGAGCTTCGCGGCCAGATCAAACTGGCCGCTTGGGTCATGGTCAATGGGCAATTGCGGGCCACCTACCTGCAGACCCGCAGCCAGAGTGCCCGCGGTCGGCGCTCACCTGGGGTTCTGCAGGAGACTTGCCGCGAGTGGATGCGGCTGGCCCGGTGGCTGCACAAGCAGGGAGTCAGGGATCTTGCTGACTGCACAGCCGACGTGTGGTCCCGTTACGCGGCCGAACGCTGGCGCGTCGGCAGGAGTCGCTCTCGCGCCGAGAGAGTACTCGGCCAGCTGTCCGCCCTTTGGGCCTTCGACCAGCTCGCCGCGCACCCTTCAGGACTCGCACGCCCCCCGTGGGACATACACGGCATCGATGATTATCTTCCTTCGTCCAATGCCACAGCTCACGGAGTGGAGAACACAACTGAGCCCCTTGATCCGCAGGTCATCGGGCCGCTGCTGGTGTGGGCCATACGGATGGTCGAATTCTTCGCCGACGACGTCCTAGCCGCGTGGGCTGAGAACAGGCGCCTGAACGCGCTCGCAGCTGCTACTGCTCCTTCCCCTGCTGGCCGGGCAGCGCTCAACGCGTTTCTCATGCCCCTCGTCACCAGCGCGGCCCCGCTTCCGACCCTGCAACATCAAGGCACGATCAAACCGGCCCGAACGTTCATCGCTGCCACCACCGGCGCCGGCCTGTCCCAAGTGGATAGGTTCACGCAAAAGCACGGACTTACCGCGCTGGCCAAAGAACGGCCGGGCCCATGCCCCATGCAGATATCGGTCACTGCACGCATGAACGGGAAGCCGTGGCGCGACCACATGGACTTCACGGAGGTGGCCTCACTGATGCGGCACCTGGGAACTGCCGCGATGATCATCTGCCTCTACCTGACGGGGATGCGCCCCCAAGAAGTACGGGCTCTACGGTCCGGCTGCTGCCCTGACCCCGAACCCGGAGCCGACGGCACACCCGGACGACACTTGATCCGCGGTCACCACTTCAAGAACGTCACTGACGACGACGGAAACCACGTTTCTGCGGGCGAGGAACGTGAAGTCCCCTGGGTGGCCATCACACCGGTTGTCCGTGCCATTCGCGTCCTGGAGCGCATGGTCCCACAGGGCGAGCTCCTCTTCAGTGCCGTCCACCACGACTTCACGCACCAGCGCGGCCATCACGGCACATTGAAGAGTTCTGGCTTGCGGCAGCGGATCGAGGGCTTCGTGAAGTGGGCGAACCACGAGGCACAGGCCCAGGGCCTGCCCGACCAGGTGATCCCCGAGGATCCACACGGTGCGATCGGAATGTCTCGGTTCAGGCGGAGCCTGGCCTGGCACATCGCCCGCCGTCCGGGCGGGCTGATCGCGCTCGCCATTCAATACGGGCACATGCGCACGGTCCTAGATGCCCGCACCTCCAGCGGCTACGCCTCGCGAAGCCGCCGCGGAATGCACAGCGTTCTCGATGTCGAGACCGCTCTGGCCGCCGCGGACACCGCCGCCCACCTTCGCGACCGTGTCGCTGCTGGGGAGAAGGTCTCGGGCCCGGCCGCCCGCCGGGCCCTGACCGCTGCGGCGACGACCCCGCGGTTCGAGGGCCGGATCGTCCCCACGACGTTCGCAAAGAAGGCCGCGGTCTTCCTCGCCCGGGACGGCGTCGTGCTCTATGACAACCCGGACGCGTTCCTGATCTGCGCATTCAAGCGGGACAACGCGCTCTGCGAGCCCGATCCGGGCGCAACGGCGCCGCGGCAGTACGCCTGCCAGCAAGGCTGCGGCAACACCGTCCGCACCGACACCCACGCACTTCAAATGAGGGATCAGGCCGACGAGATCGACCGCAAGGCCGTCGTCGTCCCGGAGAAGCTTGCCCAACGGCTGGGCCGCAATGCCGACAACCTCCGCAAGATGGCCGACGCCCATGACGCCACCGCCCAGACCGCCGAGGCACTGACATGAGCCAGCAGCACCAGGACGAACGCACTCACATCCGCGAAGCCATGGACCGGCTGCTGGCCGGGAAGGCCACCGCCTCCAACGGCAGCCTCACCGCCGCCGCCCTCGCCGCCGAGTCCGGCATCCACCGCATGGCCCTCTACAAGCGGCACGCGGACCTGAAGAACGAGTTTCATGAGCGTGTCCGCAAGGAGACAGCGCAGGTCCCGGAGACGGAGAAGCAACTGCGGGCAACCGTGGCCAAGCTCAAAGAAACCGTCGCGAACCAGCGGGCCGAGATCACAGAGCTCCGCCAACTGGTGACCAGTCTGACTCTCGCCAGCGCGGTTCTCACCACCCAGAGGCAGGACGCGCCGACAGGACCTGTCCCAGCACCGGACAATGTGATCCCGTTCCCTCCGCCCACCCGCTGAGCCCCTGCCCTGCGGGCATTTCTTGCCACATCTCACTAGGGCGCCTTGCCCTAAGAGTCAGCATTCTTGGGAACCTCGAAGGGGTTTTGACGCGAACCACCGTCCTCAAAAAAACTTCTGGCAACCTCAATGTCCATGCCCGTGGATTTCCACTCATTGAGCGGAAAAAGGATAGGGTCCGAGTCAGCCACGGCGTCATACGTTACCGAGAGGCCCTCCACCTCTACTCTCACCTTCGCTACTTTCGGATTGCGGGATTCGCGGATAGCCTGAAGCATTTTGCCAATATAGACGACATCGCCGTCGCTGGCTTGTAGTAGTTGCCCGAGGGTTCGATGGTCAATGATTGAGACCTTTGAGCTCTTTTCTTCGAAGAACATACCCGAGTTTTGCGAAGTCACAATGAGGCTCTTGAGAACAATGTGCCCATCGTCAAGTGGCTCTGGGTCCATGGAAAGGACGCGCTCGACGAGCAGTTCCGACCCGCCATCCGATGCGAGCGCCTTGACGACGCTATCTACCTGATCAAAGGCTTTTGAGAGACCGCCCTTATTCAGGGCCCGTAGATAATCTTTTGCCCAGTATGCGGGAAGCGTCGCCTTTGCCTCGATGGCGAAGACAAAGTACCCGAGGGTCTCCTCACGCGAAACAACCAGCAAGTCAATGTCTGGGGCCTTTGGATCGACCGAAGAGAGGGGAACGTTCTTCTGAACGAGGAACCCGATCGCCTCGAATAGAGATGCCAGCCGATCGACGAACTCGTCTCCAAGCGGGTTGCTGATGCGAGAAAGGAACCAGTTTGGATCTCGGCCCGCCTGGACTCTTAGTAGGTGTGCGGGAATGTCTTCACTGATGATACTTTCGGCGGTCATCAGAAATTCTGAAAGCCCAGGGTGGTCAACGATACTGAAGTACATCGGCTGATGTTTCGCGTCTGGCGAATATGTCAGATCACCAAGAACGGTCCGGATATCTGACTCAGCCAATTCAGTGCCGATCGCTAGCTCCCGCACAAGCCCCTCTTTCGGGAACTGAAAAACAGGCCACGTGGAATTCGCCCTAGCGAAATATCGGTGATAAAGAGCTTTGGCGAGAAGATACTCATATACCCGCCGGAAGCTCTCGTAGGTGTATCCCTTCAGGGAGATGTCAGCACCGGCTGCGTCCAGCAGGTCAAACTTCAGGCTGGCTCGCACTTTGGCTTCGGCGAGCGTTGACTCGAATGCCCTACTGAGGTGCTCACCGTCGCCAAATTCCTCCTTGCCTCGCAAGAGGTCTTCGATCTCGGGGTCTTCTACACCTTGCCGGTGCATCTCGATTAGATCCAGAAAGGCGGTATTCCATCCTTGAGAGAACTGCCGCGGGATGGAGGGGTCGGAGAACTCAATGGCTACATGATTTCCCTCAAAACTCCACGAGAAGGAGCCAGGCGAAATGTGACTGTAGTACAAGTACTCTCTGATGAGGTAGTAGTGCGACAGGAACGTCAAATCGTCGATCACTTTTCTGATGTCGACCTCATCACCTGATCCATCACCCTTGATCAGGATCGGGAGCGCAATGTCGAGACCTCTTCTGAGAGTGCCGGCCAAGGCGCTTTCCTCAGTCCCCTCAGAGTCGAGAACCGATATCATGCCAAAGGCGTTACGAAGGACCGACGTGGCTGACATCTTAAAGATGTCCCTGCTCTGCATTTCTCGATCGAGAGATCGTTCGAATGCCTTGATGTCTTCGATGCTCACTACGCCAGCCTTCCCAGCTTCGTCCGCTGTGGAGCGCACGGCCATCGGGCCGTGCAAGAGTTCACTTATCACGCAACAGTCGTGTCATGCGCCTAGTTTTCGAACTACGAAGTCGTACGTGCAGGTCACATCGGATCCAGGAGGATCCACTGGCATCTGCTTGCTCAGCCCCACCGGGACAGGCTCGCGTCCGCGATCTTGTGACGACCCTGACCTAGTGCCAGCGAGCATCATCGGTCCACTGCTTCCGGCGCTGCCTCCTGGCGTGAGCTACGTGTGACACTGGCTGTCACCCGCTCCACAACGGATGGGGGGCTGGAGACCGTTCAAATGCGAGCCTGTGGCATTTCGGGGGCTAACCTATTCTGATTCCTAAGCGACCGCGAACGAGAGGGACGGGCAGAGCCACTACATCTGCTCGTTCGCGGCTTTGCAGGCCACGAAACCGGTCGTTCTCGACTTCCAGTTGGTGACTGACTAGCGTCAGGCGTTGCCCTGTAAATGCTTGATCGTGCGCCTCTTGAAGGGCGTCCTCCGCTACTCCAGGTTGCAGAAGCGTGGTGAGTCGAGTTCCGCTATAACCGCCTCAGTCAGGGCTTTCCAGCCAGGTCCGCGTTCTCGCGCAACACGTTGTTCCCTTTTCGCTCTTCGTCTGCCTTGCGCTGGGCTTCTGGATTGGTTGCAGCCCTGTCATACAGCTCGCGCCTCTCGGGTGGTGGCCCGTAGGAACGCAGGGCCGCAGCGCGTCGGCGGTTCAGTGCGGCGGCTGTCGGCGCGGTGGGAGGTGCCTCGCTTCGCGGTCGTGAGGGCCGGGACTTCGGCCATGGCTACGCCTCGTCCTGGACCAGCCGTGCCCAGCGTTTGAGGGGGATGCGTGTCGCGTCCGGTTCGAGTACGAAGCGCGTCACTGTCCACTCTGGGGAAAGGCGTGGTGAAGAGCGTGCGGAGGTCGCCACGGTCTGAATCCCCCGCGTGGACGAGCTGAGGAGCTCGGTTGCATGGTCGAATTCGGCAGCCGTGCCCCGGTAGAGGGCGTCGATCAGGAGGAGGGTCGGCTGGGTGCGGGCATAGGTCTCCGCAAGAGCGACGAGGACTTCGAGGGCCACGATCGCATCCAGCCCGCGACGTGGCCCCCGGTCGACGACGACCTCGCTGCCCCTGACGTACTGGGCATGAATCTGCTCGCCTTCAACCCATGCCCGTTTGACCGCTCCGCCGACGATCTCCGGCATCTGCACAATCAGCTTCCGCACGGCCCAGTGATCAAGCCCGACCATGTTCCCGAGTTCGCGGACATCACGCGGAGCATCTCGCCAGCTATCAGGCGAGAGGTGCACTATCCGGTATGGCTGGGGGACGAAGGGCACGGCGGTTCCGTCGGCTGAGAAGTGCAGTTGCTCGCCTTCAGCCCTGAATTCGGCGCGGCGCGGCTGCGGGTCGTACCAGTTGATGGCCGCGTGCACCGTCGAGTCCGGGCGGCTCGCCCGCTCCATGATCCGTGAAGGCCAGGCCAGGCCGGACAGCAGGGACAGGAAGAGCGTCTTGCCCATACCATTGTCGCCGATGAATACGTTGCAGCGGGAGAAGCGCACCGTTGTCGGTTCCGCCAGCCAGACATCGTCGAGGATTTCGATGGAGTGAATCCATCCGAACGGGTGGGATACCCCGCCGTGCTCCATCCGTATGCGGGCCTCGTGGAGGTCGCGCCACCCCCGGAGCAGAGATACCGGATAGGCTCCACCGGCATTGGTGTCGACGAGGCGGGCACACCGGGCGCAGAGCCAGATGCCGTTGAGTGGGGCGCGGCGCTGGGCGTCGGTCAGGCCGCCGGTGCCGCGTGGGCCATTGGGAGCCGCTGCATAGATGTGTGCCGCCGTGCCGGTCATCTCGACGTCGGAGTTCCCTGCCCCGGGGCCGATGGTGAGTGCTTCACAGCTGGGGTTGGAACAGCGGAACGCCGCCCTCAACGCCAACGTGCGCTTTGTCGCGTCAGTGAAGTTGGCCCGCGAGTTCGACTGCCCTGAACCCATGGTGTTCTTCCGTTCCTGTTCCTCGGCGAAAGCATGCTGTCGCCCGAACCGCCGTTGTGCAATCGGATCCGTCCGCCGCTTCGTCAACCCCCGGTCACGTCGCAACGGCCGGTGGCTGCCGTGCTCGAATACCCCTGTGGGCCGTCCCGGCGCTCTGGGGGAATCCGGCCCGTCAGCGGCGGCCAGCCTGCTCGTCGTGGTCCCGGTCCAACGAGCGTCTACGGGGCCGGCCGGTGGAGGGTGTCGGGGATGAAGTGTGCGTAGCTGTCGCGCAGATGCTGTGTCACGCGCTCGTCGGTGGCGTCGTAGTCCAGCTGGCGCTGGAAGAAGAGGAGCTTCTTCTCCGCCGAGTCCAGGATCTCGCCCCAGCTCTTGACCCAGACCTCGTAGTCTTCCTGGTCGTCGCAGAGTCCTTCCGGCTTGTCCCTCTGCCTGATGTCCCGCAGGATCGTCGGCGCGTAGTCGTAGGTGATGAGGTAGAAGCGCCACTTGCAGTCCACGCCGCGGTACTGCGGGTTGTCGATAACAGCCCGGGCGTAGGACTTGATCTGGTCAAGTTCCTTCTTCCCGACCTGGACCGTCGGTCGTTTGAGCTCGACGATGATCCGCTCGGTGGAGCTGTCGTCACGCCGGCTACGGAACAGCAGGATGTCCACACGACCGCTGCGGCCGTCCTCGCGCTCGATGGCGTCGAGTTGGGTCTCCAAGGCCACATCGTCGCCCAGTTCGTCCAAGTGGGCCTGGAGGACGTTGGTGAGGCCCACCTCGGTGCGGGCGATGGTCCAGTCTTCGCCGAAGAGCCAGAGGTTCTGGGCGATCATGGGGTGGAGTTGGTCGACTTCGCGGAGGTCTCTGCGTAGTTGGTCGTCGGCGAGGAGCTTGCGCAGGCCGCCGATGAAGTTCAGGCGGTTGGTGACCGTGGTAGCCGCGCCGATGACGTGGCTCAGGTCGGTGCTGCCGAGGAGATTGGCCAGGTGGCGCCGGTCGTTATCGCTCAGGGACAGGACCTTTTCGAGGATCTTGTGCAGGTCGCCGGGACTGCTCTCCAGTGCGGTCTGGATGAGGTCGACGGACAGCTGCCGGGCCGCTCCTTTATCGGGAAGCGCGTGGCGGGCGACGGTCACCACCACGTCGAAGGCCTGGCTCTCGATCTGCTGGATCCGGCTGGCGGCACGCTCTGGGTAGGGGTAGATGCCCTCGTCCTTGAGCTGGCGGACGACTTCGGCGGAGATCTCGGCGCTTCGCTGGGCCAGGTGTTCCCGGATGGCTTTCTCGGCAGCGTCCAGGAGGCCCGCGTGCGTCATGGGCAGCATGTGCAGATCATCGACCGACGTGGTGTTGAACCGGTTGGACCGCAGGTAGGGGGTGAAGCTGACGATGCTGTCGGACCATTCCCGGCCGTGGTCGTACAAGGCGATGCCCTCGGCGTTGCAGATGAGCATCTTGCGGTCGCTCATCCGCTGGTTCCACTCCACGAACGTGACGACCGGGGCGGGATCGTCCTGCGCGTAGTCCTGCGGGAGATTGAGGCGGAGATCAATGGGGGCGCCGACGATGATGTCGCTCGGGTTGAGCCGCTCGCCGTCGAAGGTGACGACGACATCGGGGTAGGCGCGGAGGTAGAACGCGAGCTTCGCGGTGAGGTTGGCGGCGGCGTCGTCACTTTCAAGCCTGCGCAGCGTCTTGCCCTGCGGGACCTCGATGCGCACGGTCGTGCCCGTTCCCGCGCGGGCGGGCGGTGTCTCCTTGACCTGCCAGATGGTTGCGTGGTCGGCGCTGCCGGCGATCCGCACCCCGGTGAGGGATCCGTCGGCCTCGGCCACAGACTCCCACGTGAACCGGTCTCCCAGGGCGAAGGCGAACAGACGTCCCTCGCCGTTGCGGCCGTGCATGATCCGCGTGCCGCCCTCAGTGTGTGTCCGGCCGGCCTTCCAGGTCGTGCCAAAATCACGGAAGGAGCTGCGGGCCCGTTCCGCGGTGATGCCGTCCCCGTTGTCGGTCACCACGATGTCGGAGATGGCCTGCATGCTCGTGCGGCGCAGCTCGACGTCGACCCGGGTGGCGTTCGCATCGAGAGCGTTCCACACCAGCTCTGCCACGGCCCCGATCTGAGGCTTGCGGGCGAAGTGGAGAATCTTCCGCTCTCCGACTTCGAGCTGGAACTCGACCGCCTGCGGCCCTGCTTGCGCCGGCACCCCGACGCCTGTCAGGCCGACTCCTCTCAGCGGCGCCCCGTCTGTTTCGTTCTCCCCCATAGACATGCGCAGACCGTACCGGCTGAACCCGTTCCGTCCTATGTCGCCTTCCCGATGATGTGCGACCATGCGCCGCGCGCGACATACACGACAGGCCGTCCTCGCTGTCCCAGAGGCGTCGGTGCCGCTGCTCAGCCCGTCGAGAGGAAATCGTATGTCGTCGAACGCTGGGAGTATTGGCGTGGGATGGCCCTCTCTGAACATACTCACTTCATTGCCGTCGGTCGTGCGTAGTTGATAAGTCACTGGTAGTTGTGCCGCCTTCACCGCCCATCCGGTCGATCTTGAAGACTGCCGCACTTCCCAAGAATGCACCCCCGGCAAAGGGCTGGTTCTCCTTTGTTCCGGCGAAGAGTGTGAGCCCTTTGCCTTTCAGCTCTTCGAGGAGGGCTGTAATACTGCGTTGGGCATCACGCACTCCAGAGCGAGAGACCTCGACGTCGAGCGAGATCTCGCTCCAGTCCCGGAAGGACTGAACCGCCTCGTCTATGAGGTCCTGCTCATCATCGGTGCAGTCGTCCGGCTCGATGGTGTCGAGCCATCCATGGCAGTTGGAGAGGATCGGCCAGAGGTCACGGCCTGTCTTCATATAGCTGAGCCGTACGACCTCAAACTCAGGCTCGTCCTCCGAGACGACGTCGATGATCCTGTCCACCTGCTCTCGCTTGAGCTTGGTGATCTCGGCGGCAAGTGTCTTGAGACCCCACACCTCGATGGTGACGCCCCGATATCGAGGACGAAGCTCGTTGTCGATGAACTGGTCGACCTCACCCGGCAACGTGTCGTTGGTCAGGAAGCGCCACACCTTCACGTCACGGTGCTCCTGGAGGCAGCCCTCCAAGTCACCGCGGATCTTCGCCTTGGTCTTGTCGATCCGCTCGCCACGCGTCGCGTGCGCGGCGAAAAACACCCGAGCCTTCGGGCAGTAGCCATCGTTCTTGGTGTCGCCCTTCGGTCCTGCAGCCCGCACCGGTTGGTAGTCACCGGGGTACAGCTCCAGGCCGAACCGATCCATGCAGTCTTGGAAGGGGTTGCCCTCCATGCGGAGGAGCTGGCCTTCTACGAGCTTGCGCAGCGAGTTGAGATCCACGGTGGCCATTACTGCATAGCTCGTACGTCCTGCGCAGCTAGGTTGCGCAGATCAAGTGGGCGTGGCTGGTGCCCCGCTGGTCGAGGTGCACAAGGTGCGGCGCATAGTGTTACCGCCACTTTGTCGCAACTCAGTTGACCTGTATCCGCGTCCTCCCGATCCTGGAACGTTCGTCTCCACCAACAACGAGAGGACGATCATGAACGAGGCATGGGTCAACATCGGCTGGGCGAACAACGCGGTGCGACTCGATCTTAAGAGGGTGCAAGGCTGCAGCGGGCTTGGAGTGAAGCAGCTTCGATTCCACGTCGAAGCCTCTTGCCGCGATGAAGTGGCGGCTCAGAAGCCGCTGTGGTTCGAGGGCAGGCTGTTCGCGGAAGGACTCGGATCGACAAATGGCTACCTGAGACAGCTTGCGGTTGAGGACTCGCCGGTCACCCTGCACAGCTTGGCGGCCACCACGAACTTCGTGCTGGTGGCCGATGTCGACCACCAACAGCTCCAGGTCATCGAGGAGTACCGCACGGGCGGGATGAAGTTCCGCTTGCAGCTCACCGGCACGACCATGAACGACGGCAACCTCGAACGCATCGGGGTCGGCAGTATCGAGTGCGAGCTCACTCAAAGCGACTGGGCAGCGATCCTTGAGCAGATGCAGTACCGCCGCCTGCTGCTGATCGAGTTGGACGCACCGGACGCCCACCGGTCGGATGAGTTCAAGGTGGCTCTCGACTACTACCGCGATGCCGAGAAGCAGTACCTCAAGCAGGAGTGGCGGCTGACGGTGGAAGCGCTCCGCCAGTCGCTTGCGGCGCTCGTCGGAAAGACAGCTGACGAAGAGGACGAAGCGACCGATGTGGAGGCGGCGTTCAAGACGCTCCGCAGGGAAGCTAACAAGACCAAGGTCGGCTACTTGCCGCGTGCCGAACAGGTGCGGCGTGCGCTCAAGTTCATGTGCGACCTCGGGGCACACCCCGAGACGGCCGAGACGACCAAAGTTGACGCGTACTCCACTCTCCTAATGGCCGGCGGGCTGCTGCACGAGTGGCAGAACTGATTCGGAGACGAGTGTGCAGTTCCCGAGCTCCTAGATGGGCCCGATCAATCCCGCCGACTTGCACGTTCGCCGAGAACCGGTAGTCACGCGAGGACGCTTCGACCTTGCGGTCACGGACCGGGATGGGAGTGCCGCCGACGATCCACAGCCGTTCAACTACTTCCTGTCCCCCTGAGCCCATCAACCACACCACCCGATCTCGCGCACCTCGACGGCGCCCGCGTGCGGCATGTACTGCACCCAGCAGCGGGCGCCGAACGCTTCCCGGATCTCCTCGACCGACCCAGGATCGCGGACATCGGGGAACGCCCGCGGCGCCCGACGAACCTGCCCAATCAGCGCCAGCACCTCGCGCCGCGCCTCCGCCGTCGGCAGCTCCGCCATCACCTCGATGGCCATCTCCTCGAACACCATCCCGTGCTTGTGCATAACGCCCCCTTGCGGTCCACAATGCGGCCACAGTAAAGCGATGATCACGGGAACATGCGTGCCTGTGGATAATTGCGCCGCTCGAAGAGGGGCCTCAAACGCGGCCGAGAGCAAGCTTTGATCAACGTTGGGTGATGTGGTGCCATCCCGGTGGCAGCCAGCTCGAATGGCTCGCTAGAGGGCAGTGGCCCGTGTAGGCCTCGACTCCGTGTGAGTAGTCATGGTTCATCGCCTCAATCTTGCCCCGGGGTGCCAGCCTCCGGAGAAGTCCCTTGCTCGACGTCGAAGACCGCCAGCAGGCAGGAAGGTTGCACGTGCAGGCCGTGTGAAAGGTTGATCAAGGTTGTCAAGCTTGGATTGCGCTGGCCGTGCTCGATGTAGACCACTCCTCGGAAGCTCAAGCCGCTATGGGCCGCCAGCTCCTCCAAGGACATACCGCGATCCTCGCGCATGCGCCGAAGGTGCATTCCAAACGTATGGAGCACGGGATCGGGCGGAGGCGGAGACACGGCATCGACTTGATCACCCGCGCCTCCTTGACCACCATGAACAGTTGTGCATAATCCTTTCCGTGGCGTGCGGAGGCAGCCCGGTAAGTTGGTCCGAGACAGTTGGCCGACCGCGCCGAACGGCTTGGAGGTAGCGACGTGCCCGCTCAGCGCAGGTATCCGCCCGAGGTCATGGAACGTGCCGTGCGCATGGTGCTCGACATCCGCGCACAGGATCCGGACCGGATTGGCGTGGTCGGTACTGTCGGCGACCTCATGAAGATTCACCCCGAGGTCCTCCGGCATTGGGTTAAGAAGGCCGAGGCGATCCGTCGTGAGCCCCCGGTTGAGGCTCCAGGCGACGATCAGCTACGCGAGCTGGAGCGCGAAGTCCGGGACTTGCGTCATGCCAATGCCGTTCTTAAGGCCGCCACACTGATGTTTGCCTCAGAGCTTCAGGTCGCCCAGTCACGCTGACGCCGCCCCCTGCCCCCTTCTCTCGCTGCCCAGCTGAGATCGAGACCTCGCCTGGCCGACCGGCCACTGCGCAATGTGCGGCGATCGGCCGGGTCGATCGGTGCGCTGGCTGGAGCCCTGTGGGCGGGTACGCCATGATGGCAGCAGGCCCAGGTAGTACCGCACCGCCCTTCGAACAGCTTCGGGCCGCGAGTAGAAGGAACGATCATGGCATCCCCTCCTGTCTCCGCCCGACAGGGCGGACTGCCCGGCGAGCTCTCTGAGGCGCATCGGGGCTTGCTGGCGCTGTGCGCGCTTCGCGTCAACGACAAGTCCGTGGACTGGAGCCTGCTGGCCCGCACCTGCGAAAGCGCAGCAGGTATCGACGCAACGCTCGAGGGGAACATCCGGGAGCAGTCCGAGGCGGCCCGAGAGAGCCTGCCGATCCTGCGAACCGCCCTCGCCCATCTCGCGGAGGCCCGCGAGCGCGTGGCCATCGAGCTGGAAGCTGCGGAGCTGGCCGGCGCACGGATCGTCACCGTGCTGGACGACGCCTACCCTGCGAACCTCCGGCTCGTCCCCGACAGGCCCCCCTTCCTCTTCTACCTGGGCGATCTGTCGGACGCCGACCGCCGCTCCGTGGCCGTCGTCGGCACACGCGGTGCGACCGAGGACGGAATCAGCCGCGCGAAACGTATGTCGAAGGGCCTGGTCGCGGCGGATGTCGCCGTGTACTCCGGCTTGGCGCTAGGGATCGACTCCGCCGCGCACGTGGCGGCGCTGGACGCCGGGGGCCGGACGGTGGCGGTCCTGGGCCACGGCATCGCATCGAAGGTTTACCCCGCGGCGAACAAGGTGCTGGCCAAGCGGATCGTCCGTGAGGGCGGAGCGCTGTTCTCCCAGTTCTGGCCCTTGTCGAAACCGGCGAGGTGGACCTTTCCCAGGCGTAATGTGGTCACGTCCGGGAGCGCCCTGGGCAGCATCGTGATCGAGGCGTCCAAGACCTCCGGTGCCAAGATGCAGGCGAGGATCGCGTACGAACACGGCAAACGCGTCTTCCTTCTGCGGTCGCTGGTCGCGCAGGAATCTTGGGCCGCCAAGATGGTCTCCGCCGGCCGGGCGGTCGTGGTGGCGACGCTGGATGACGTCCTGGGGCAGCTGGACTCGGCGCCCGCCGCGCCGGCTCAGACAGAGGAGCCGTACCACCAGCTCACGATCGCCGACCTGTAGCAGAAGCTCCGTCCCACCGCTACAGGCTGCGGCTGCCTCCGGCTTCCGGGCTCCGTCCGCGCCCATCTCGTGGCGCCCTGTTGCGAACGGAACCCAGGCAGCGGAGAGCCAGTTCAGTCACCCGCCGCCCGGCGGCGCTCTTGAATACGCTTGAACGCCCGCCGGCGGTGCTCAATGCGCCGTACTGCCTCGAGCCGCTCGGTCTCACCGTAGTTCGGCTGCACGGGCTCCCAGATGATGCCTTCGTCATTGCACACCTGGCTGATCAACTCCTCGGCCTCCCGACTGCTGTACCACTGCTCGGGGCCGCCCCAGCGGGATATCCACCACAGCGCCATGCTGGAGTGCTTCCCCACGGGGTAGAGGTACTCCCCGTGCCAGGTGACGAGTTCGTCGGTGGCGAACTGGTTCAGGATGTCGCCGATGTGGCGCTGGCGCCCGTTCTTGTAGGTGCGCATCGGTTCGCGGCGGCCGGCGGGTACGGGACGGCCCCCGGCAATTGGCGCGTTCGCGGGCACCACCCTCGGAACTGCGATCCGCGGCTGGCTGGCGGGGCCGCGTCCGATGTCGGGCATGCCCGTGTCTCCGGCGATGAGCCTGCTCATGGTGTCGCGGAGCAGGTCGCCGGGCCCTGTGCCGAAGCCTGGGGAGAGGTACTCGGTGGTGAAGTCGGCCGGTGTGAGGGCGTTGGGGGCGAAGGCGTTGATCGTGACGCCGGGCCGCGGGGTGAACAGTGTGTAGGGCTTGCGGTACTTGCCGATGGTGACGCCGATGATCCGGCTGGCGCCGGCCTTGGCGAGCAGGTTCCTGGCCCAGTCCAGGCTCATGCCCTCGGTGGTGAAGTCGTCGAAGACGATGACCGTCTTTCCCCTGACGGTGTTCCGATACTTCGGGTTGAGGTGGACGGTGGTGGCCTGGGTGGCAATCGAGACGGTGCCGTGCCGCCCGTTGGCGCGGGCAAGGCTGGTGTCCGTCGCCTGGCTTGCCCGGACCAGCAGGTCTCCCCTGTAGTACGAGCCCACCATGACCTTGGCGACCTCAAGGAACTCGGCGAGCTGGTCGTTCACCCGGCCGGGGGTGCTGCTGGGGTAGACGCAGAACCAGGCGCGGTTGGGCAGCGAGCCGTCCAGATAGGCCGAGCAGAGCAGGTGCACCATCAGGATGTCGCGAGCGCTCCCGTCCCCGACGGTCACCTCCTTGTCATAGGTGAAGACGGTCTTCAGGTTGAAGGAGGAGGGGCTGGTGCCGGGAAAGGTCTCGTCGGGCTGGAACAGCGAGCGCACCCGGAGCCGACGCTCGGCGTCGTCCAGGGCGAAGATCCACTCCGGCTCGTGGAGGAGGTGCCGCTCGAGCCACCAGTAGAGGTGGGCCGGGTCGTCCGCGCCCAGGGCGTCGATCGTCCTGCCGAGAGCGCTCGCCCAGCGGGCGTGAAAGTAGAGCACCCCGGCGTTGATGCCGGTCATCCAGTCCCACTCCGTGGTACCGACGATCACCAACTGGTTCTTGCGGAGGCCGAGCCGTTCGGCTGCCTGGTCGAGCCACAGTCCGCTGCCCCGGTTCTTGCGGCCGGGGATGTCCTCCTGCGAGAGGTGGAGTGCAGGCTGTGACAACCCGGCCGCAGAGCAGAGCGCGGCGGCGTCGATCGACTGCGTCGTCATCAGGACCCAGTCCACCCCCTGCTGGTCGAGAACGCGGAGCAGCTGGGCTATGTCCGGGTGGGGGCTTGTCGTCCCCGCTTGGAACACGGCCTTGTAGTCGAAGACCACTGCCTGCACTTTGTTCGCCACTGCACCCGCCCACCCCACCCTGCCGTCGCAGGGCGATACATCCGCTTGGTGCTCACATGATCCCGCATCAATTGGACGTTGGGGGCGGGATTAGGGCGTCCCGACCCGGCGGAGCTCGCCCGGTCGCGCGGCGACCGGTTCGTGTTCGAAGCGCAGCCGCTGGTCCGTGCTTATGCCGATGCGCAGATACGACGGAAAGCGTTACGACCGCAGGACTGCTCCGGCCGGCTGCACAGCGCCCCTCGACCGATCGGCGACACGTCGCCCCGCACCGTCACGACGAGCGATCACCGCTCTGGTGCTGCGCCCAGACAGTGCATTGGCTTTGGAATATTTTGGAGCGCTAGAGTGAGGAATGATCGCGTGTATACTGGGCGGAGAGCCTGAGGATGGGAGGGTGGCCGATGGATGCTCACAAGGACCTGGTAGCCGTGCCCGCCATGCTTGCGCTGGCTCGGGAATCCCGAGGGATGACGCAAGCAGACCTCGCTATCGCGATGTCGCGTCTTGACGGCATCAACCGGGTCTCCCAGGGTTACGTGAGCCGAGCCGAAGCCGGCCGCCTTCAGGTGAAGGACGATCGCCTCGCCCTGTACGCGGAAGCTCTCGGATACACGCCTCAAATGCTATGCCGCACCACTGACACTCACGGCGTTGGTGTTGGTTTGGTCCACCACCGGAAGCGTGCCTCGATGGGAGCCACGAGCCTCCGTCGCATCCACGCGACACTGACGTTGACTCGCCTGCAGGTTGAGTCACTCACGGCGCCGCTGACCGACCTCGGCAACCACGGCTTCCGGCATATCGAGATTGACGACCTAGACACCCCAGAGGATGCGGCTGCCGCACTGCGTGAAGAGTGGGGCATCAGCCGCGGTCCCATCGACGACCTTGTGTCGGTGATAGAGGGTGCT
Organism: Streptomyces altiplanensis; assembly: GCF_053591575.1. Lineage (NCBI taxonomy): Bacteria > Bacillati > Actinomycetota > Actinomycetes > Kitasatosporales > Streptomycetaceae > Streptomyces > Streptomyces altiplanensis. Next base: position 88,544 of record NZ_JBSFUB010000001.1, read on the forward strand.
GGCGCCTCGGTGGTCGTCCGGGACCTGGGAACGGCGGATCTGGACGCCGTCAGCCAGTGGCCGGATGGCAGCCCACCACTTTTCCTACTCAACTCGACCGCACCCGGTGACCGTTTCCGCTTCAGCCTGGCGCACGAGCTAGGGCATGTCGTGATGCACACCGAACCGGGAGATGGGCGCCTCCAGGAACAGCAGGCCGACCTCTTTGCGGCCGAGTTCCTCATGCCGCACGATGCGATCTTCCCCGAGCTCAAGCCGGGCGTTGACTTGCAGCGGCTCATGGAACTCAAGACCAGGTGGGGCGTCTCGATGGCCGCGCTCATCAGGCGGGCGCTCTCCCTCGGGGTCGTCAGCGAGTGGCAATACCGCAACCTCATGGTCGAAATGTCAGCACTCGGCTACCGAACAGTCGAACCCGTCACCGTTCAGCGCGAGACCCCGCGCCACATCGCTCGGGTCGTAACCCGGCTTGAGCAACAGCACCACCTCGACCTGACCCATGCGGCCCATCTGGCTGGCCTGGGTCACGAGGAGTTCCACGAGATCTACTTGTGTGCTTCCTCTTCGTCCGGGGCCGTTGCGACTCCGGCCCACCTGTGAGGTGACCTCTTGAGCAACCCCGCACCCTTCGGACAGCGCCCGCCTGCTCTGCGGGTACTCGATGCCAGCGTCCCCGCAACTCCGATCCTGGCGGGACGTGTGTTGTTGCACGAGCACTCGCGCTTCATCCCGCGTCAGCGCGAGGCGATCGACAGCTACCTCGGTGGCGTAGTGATGACTGGGGACAACGCCGAGACCCGCGCGTTTAAGCTTCGGACCGAGGCGGGCTTCACCGGCACCATGCTGATCGACAGCGCCCCGTACACAACCTACGCGGCGACCGAGGACGAGCCGTTCCTCCTGCCTCAAGACCTGATGTTCGCGACCCTCGATGACACGCTCGGCTTCCAGAAGGCCGCAGGGGCAAGCGCCGCCCTGACACCCACGGGCTACATCGCCCCCGGAGCATCCAAGCCCTTGAAAGCGGTAATCCGCGCAGCACAACGCATCGAGCGCGTTGACACGATCGTGACCCTGCCTGTCGACGTTACTTGGCTCGGCAACGAGCGCGTCGGCCAGCTCATCGCCGCCTGTAAGCGCATCAACCAGCCGAAGGCCCTTGTACTGGTCGGCCAGTTCGATCCGCTGCAGCATGCAAAGGTCATCCCTGCAAACCTCCGCCGCGTCATCTCCGAGGTCGAGGACATGATGATGCTGCGGACAGACCTGGCAGCCCTCGACGCGATGGCCCACGGCGCCCTCTGCGCCGGGATCGGCGTCTCAAGCTCTGTGCGACACAGCGTGGCACCCGGCGAGCGGGCTAAGGTCAGCAAGCCAAACGGTCCGGTATACCCGAACGTTTTGATGCCGGAGCTCATGTGCTTCAAGGGCGCCGAGTCGCTCGCGAACCGCTACGCAAACGCGGAGCCGGCGACGTGCCTCTGCGAGGTGTGCAACGGGCGTGGACTCGACCGCTTCTTCAAGACTGATGGCGAGACACGTGTCGAAGCCGAGGACCACAACATCCTCATCTGGAGCACGTGGGTTGGCGAGATGGCCGGCTACGAAGCCGGTCCAAAGCGGAAGACCTGGTGGCAGGAAAAGTGTGCAGCTGCCATCAACCGCTACCCGCTCGAGAACCAGCGAATCGGGCTCTCAGCGAAGAGAGGCTTCCAGCCGCCGCCGCCCTTGGCGGCATGGGCGACGCTGCCTGCTTCCTAGCATGGTCGCTCCGGCCACGTACGAGAGACGTGTCAGGTGGGGTCGCCGCGCGTCACTAAGCCAGCTGGGTGTACAGGTCTTCGAGGAATTTCCAGCCAGCGACGGTGTGGCGGCGCTTCACGAAAGGCCGTGGCGGAACCAGGACGTCCAGCTCATTGCCAACCAGAGCCAAGAGGCCGATGCCGTAAAAGTCCGCCTGCAGCATCGCGTTATCCCTGCGACGCAAGGGGCGCTCGACAAGTACCGCACGCGCACAGAACGGAGTGAAGAGCTCCGCCTTCTCCATTGCCGATTCCCAGCCCCTGCCAGGCACGATGGCAAGATCAACGCGCAGGGGCTGGACAGCCTGCCTCGTCACGGTTCGGTTGCTTTGGGCGACCGCACCCTTTGGCGTCGCCTTGAGCGCGCGCTGCTCAGACCCACTCAAAGTGCTGACGGGCACAGCCTCACCCTCAGGCAGCCCCATGAGGAGATCCAGCACGTCTGGCCGGGTCAACGGAGGCATCCCTACGGCAGTGCGCCTCTTGCACTCGACAGTGTCGCGTCGATAGGCGACGACGGCCTGCACGCCGAAGGCGTTCACGGCCTGCAACTTTGACTCTTGCGGGATCAGCGTGCCCGACGGAACCGACTTGGAGAGCACATCGACTGGTCCTCGCGCCGCAACCGCCATGACTCAATCCCGTCCTCACCCGAAACCCTGGCCCCGCGAGGGGCCCTGACTCACGCACCAGAAGCGTGTAACCGCCTTCAGGCGCGACTGAGCCCCGACCTTTCTAGCCGCTCCTCAGAAGCCCACCTAGGCCGTTCGGCAACATAGCCCTAACCGAGCCAGCCCGCGTAAGGACACGGAAATCAAGCAGCGCCCTCGCCATCAGGCTAGCGCGGAGGGCTCTCACCAGACCAAGATCGCCACGCCGACCCTAATCCGGCTAGGAGCCGCACCGCAATGCTCGGGCTTGACGGGTTGCCGACCCGACTGCGACTCGTCCGATCGTAAGGCATCCCATCGAGATTCACTCACATGTTCGATTGCGCTTGTGGATCCCACCACGGCGCCGGCCGGTCGCTCTCGCTCGAGCTACCCCTGAAGGCCCCGCGACACTCTGCCGCGGGAGCCCTCGGAAGCGGAAACGCTTGAACAGATGAACTTGACAGGGAAGACCACCGCCGCCCGCACCCGGTCCCGGCTCTCGACCAGGCTCTTGTCCGGCAGCCCCACCAGCGTGAAGGCTGCCACTCCCGGTTCCAGGTCGGCCTGGACCTCCACCACCACGCCCTCGACGCCGACCAGGGCCACCGAGCACGTACGCGCGAACCCCATCACGCCACCCCCCGCGCATGCTCGACGACGGGCGCTCCGCGCCGGGGCAGCACCACCCCGACGAGGTCGATACGCACTCCCCCCGGCGGCGGCCCGCCGTGCTCGTGCATCCAGCGCTCGGCGAGATGGCGCAGCCGCTCCGCCTTCGTGGTCCTGACGGCCTGCATCGGGTGCTCGAACGGTCCGGCCCTGCGGGTCTTGACCTCGCAGACGACCAGTGCGTCGCCGTCCCGGGCGACGATGTCGATCTCTCCCGCCCGGCAGCGCCAGTTGCGTTCCAGGACGGTCATACCGTCCTCGACGAGCTTGCGCGCGGCGAGATCCTCGCCGTACCGGCCGAGAGCTCCTGTGGCGTTCTTCGCGTTCATCCGGTCCACCTCCGGAACCGAATGTGCCGCGATCACCGCCAGCTAGTGGATCTTGGTGGACAACCCGCCGGTTGTGGACAACTCAGCCACTCGGAAGCTCGAGATCGCTCTTGTTGAGCTCCTCGATGTTCACGTCCTTGAACGTGAGTACCCTTACCTGCTTGACGAACCTCGCCGGCCTGTACATGTCCCAGACCCAGGCGTCCGCCATGGAGACTTCGAAGAAGACCTCACCCTGGACCGAGTGCACCTGCATCTCGTAGTCGTTGGTGAGGTAGAAACGCCGCTCGGTCTCGATCACGTATTTGAACAGACCGACGACGTCGCGGTACTCCCGGTAGAGCTTCAGCTCCATCTCGGTCTCGTACTTCTCGAGGTCCTCGGCGCTCATGGCATGTTCCCCTTCAGCCTTGCGTCCCCACTATTGTGCGCCAGCCCCGTGCGCCCCTATGCGACTTCCGGGGCCAAGACCATCGGCGTACCAGGGGGACCCTCGTCGAGCAGCGTACGCAGCAGCCCGGCGAGCTTGATGGGGTACACCGTCTCACGCGTCGCGGACAGTTCGGCGGAGGTCCACCACCTCAGGCCCGCGACGCTCCGCCGCTCCAGTACGGTCAGCCCGTCCAGGGCGGTCTCGGTCTGCGCCGTACGGGCGAGGTAGAACCATTCGTCCTGGTCCCAGCGGCGCCCGTCGAACCGGAACGAGCAGTGCCGCTGCCAGATCACCGGGCCGAGCTCGACCTCTGTGATCCCCGTCTCCTCCGCGAGTTCGCGCAGCGCGGCCTCGGCCCGTGTCTCGTCGCCCTCGAGCCCGCCGCCCGGGGTGAACCACCAGGTGTTCGCCGGGTCCTCCGGCTCGTACCCGTGCATCAGCAGGACGCGGTCGTCCGGGTCGAGCAGGATCACCCGCGCGACCTTCCGGAGCCGCGTCCGCGCCTCCGGCCCGGCCTCCGCCCGAGGCGCCGGTTCCGCCTGCGCTCCCGCCGCCGTCTTTTCCGCTTCCACCGTCACCTCACCGTCCACCGGTACCCGCCTTGCTCCGCCCGACCCGCTGCGCGACAGGCCCGTACGCCGCCCCGCCGAAGATCAGCACCACGCCCGCCACCACAGCGGCCAGCACGGGGGCGACCGGCCCCGGCGCCGAAACCCCGCCGGGCAGTGCCGCGAAGGTCGCCGGCCGGTCGATCATCCCGCCCGGCGGCCAGGCCACGGCGTCCACGCGCGAGTCCACACGGCTCACCGGAACCGTTCCCTTCGCAGCGTCCTGGATATGCCCCCGCGAGTCCACCGACGTACGCCGCTCGTCACCCAGCAGGAAGAGGTGCCCCTCGGGCACCTCGGAGGTGAAGGGGGTGGTCGACGCCGGCTCCCCGTCCCGCAGATACGGCTCGTCAAGGGGCTTGCCGTTCAGCGTGAGCCGTCCGTCCTCGCCGCAGCAGGCGATCCTGTCGCCGCCGACCCCGACCACACGCTTGACCATCGGCAGATCGCCCCACACCGGGTCCGTGAAGACGACCACGTCTCCGCGCCGCACCTCACCGCCGTCGATGCGCTGGGCGAGCACCCGGACCCCCGCCTTGATCGAGGGGGCCATCGAATCGGTCGGAACCGTGTACGGCTTGTACTGCACCGCTCCCCAGGCGAAGCCGCCGAGGAAGAGCACACAGCCGACGGCCGCGGCCAGCCCGGACAATGTGTTGCCGAGCCGGCCGCGGCCGCCTTCTGTACGTCCTGTTCCGCTCATCGCAGCGCTCCCCGCCTCGGAGATCGAAAATCGCTGATCCGAGCGGCACCCTACCCGGCGGTACGCCCGCCGGTCAGCCTCCGCCTGCGCCAGAGCACCAGCGGCACCGCTCCCGCGAGCCCCAGCGCACCGGGCGTCGCGGACATCGCGGCCGCGCTCAGCCCCGGCTGGTCGAAGGTGTCGGGAACCGACAGCGCGGACCAGCGGTCGATCGGCCACGCCACCACGACGGCGCGCCCAACGACCTCGTCGTTCGAGACCGTGCCGTGGCCCGGCAGTTCCTGGTGGTAACGCGAGTCCAGCGAGTTCTGCCGGTGGTCGCCCATCACCCAGATCCGGCCGTCGGGCACCTTGAGCGGTCCGAACGGCTCGTCGTTGCACGGGGTGTCGCCGGGGAAGACGAACGACTTCTCGTCGAGCGCCTTCCCGTTCACCTCGACCGGCCCGTTCTTCTTGCACTCGACCGTGTCCCCGCCGACCGCGATGACCCGCTTGATCAGGTCTTTCTCCTCCGCGGACGGCATCAGGCCGATGAAGCTGAGGAACTTCTGGGCGATGTTCGGCTCCGGCGCCGCGGTGTTCTCCAGCCAGCCGCCCGGGTCGTGGAACACCACGACCTCGCCGCGCTGCGGCTCCGAGCCGAACCACGGTGTCAGCTTGTCGACCAGCACCCGGTCGCCCCGCTGCAAGGTGTTCTGCATCGAGTCCGAAGGGATGGAGAACGCCTGCACCAGGAAGGTCTTGATCAGCAGGGCGAGCAGGAGCGCGATGCCGATCAGCAGCGGCAGCTCTTTCCAGAACGAACGCGGCTTCTTCGGGTCCGCGCTGCCGCTGCCGTGGCTGCTGGTGCCTGCGCTGTTGCTGTTCGTGTCTTCGCCTCGTGCGTCATCAGTCACGGCTGCGGGTGACTCCGGTCGTTCCTCGGGCTCGTCGCGTTCGGATCGTGCGCCGACCGCCAAATCCCCCACATCCACTCCTCACTCCGTTCCACCGCCCGCGCCATGTCAGGCGCAGGCCCACCACTCCCATAACGAGCGGGAGTTCCGCAGGGGTCGGGAGCAGGATCACCGCGTTCGGATCCTGGGACGACACCCTATTCGACGGTCCGGCCGCCGAGGCCGCCCCGGCGCGCGCGTCAGGGACCGTCGCGTACGTCCCGGGCTCCCCCAGCTTCCGCCAGTGCCCGAAGGGCCACGCGATGACGACGGCCCGCCCGACGACCTCCTCCTCCCCGACCGTGCCCTGGAACTCCTCGTCCAGGTGGAAGCGGGAATCGGCGGAGTTCGACCGGTGGTCCCCCATCACGAAGAGCCGCCCGGCGGGCACCACCACATCGAATTCCAGCTCGGAGGGGCGGTCGCCGGGATTCAGGTACGGCTCCGCGAGCGGTACGCCGTTGACGGTGACCTGCCCGTCCTTGTCGCAGCACTTGACGGTGTCCCCGCCGACCGCGACCACCCGCTTGATCAGGTCCTGCTCGTCCTCGGACGGAAGCAGTCCGATGAACGTCAGGGCTTCCTTGACCTGCTTGACGACCACCGGATCGTCCTTGACGCCGGTCTCCTCCTCCTGCAGCCAGCCGCCGGGGTCCTTGAAGACCACGACGTCACCGCGCTGCGGCTTCGACCCGAACCACGGTGTCAGCTTGTCGACCAGCACCCGGTCGCCGATCCGGATCGTCTGCTCCATCGAGCCGGACGGGATCACGAAGGCCTGCACCAGGAAGGTCTTGAGCACGAGCGCGATCAGCAGCGCCACCGTGATGAGGATCGGTATCTCTTTCACGGCCGACCGCTGCCGCCGCCGTTTCACCCGCCGTGCCAGCTTGCGCCGTTCCGCCCTGCCCGGCAGCGCGGGCCCGTCCGTCGGCCGCGTACCCGTCGGCAGCCGGGTGTCCGCACGGTGGCTCGCCCGTGACCGCCCGCGGTTACCCATGGGACCCGGCCGGACCGGGCGCGGTGACGCGCGTGAAGGCACGGGATCCGTCCAGCGAGGTCCAGCGGCCCACCGGCCAGCCGATCCAGTCCGCCCGCCCGACCAGCTTCTCGACGGGGACCATGCCGCCGCCCGGCTCGCCCAGGTGGTCGCGGGAGTCGCGGGAGTGCGACCTGTGGTCGCCCATGACCCACAGCGTGCCCCGCGGTACGACGATGTCGAACGGAACCTGCGACGGGGCGTCGCCCGGGTACAGGTACTCCTCGTCCACCGGCCGGCCGTTCACCTCGACCCTCCCCCGCTTGTCGCAGCACACGACCCGGTCGCCGCCCACACCCACCACGCGCTTGATGTAGTCGGTCTCGGCGGGCTGGGCCAGCCCCACGGCCGCGGCCGCCCACCGCACCAGCCCGGCGACCGGGTTCCCGGCCGGCTCCTCGCGCACGAAGGACCCGGTGCCGTCGAACACGACCACGTCACCGCGGAGCGGCACGGATCCGAAACGGTACGCCAACTTGTTGACGAGCACCCGGTCGCCGACGGCGAGGGTGGGCTGCATCGAGCCACTGGGGATCAGGAAGGGCTGCATCACGAAGGTGCTGAACAGCAGCAGGAAAGCCGTGCACGTGAGGCCCAGCAGGGCCGGCCTGCGCCACGGGGCGTCGAGAAAACGCACGGAGCGCGGCCCCTCCTCCTCCCCTGCTGCGGGGCCGGAGGAGCGGTCGCGCTCCGTGTCGTGTGGTTCGGTGTCCATCGGGACGTGAGCCTATCCGGCCGGTCCCAGGAGCCGAGTCCGCGATCAGCGGTCGCGCTTCTCCTTGATCTTCGCGGCCTTGCCGCGCAGCTCACGGAGGAAGTACAGCTTCGCGCGACGGACGTCACCGCGGGAGACGAGCTCGATCTTCTCGAAGATCGGGCTGTGCACCGGGAAGGTGCGCTCGACGCCGACGGAGAAGGAGACCTTGCGGACCGTGAAGGTCTCGCGGACGCCCGAACCCTGGCGGCGGATGACTACGCCCTTGAACTGCTGCACACGCGAGCGGTTGCCCTCGATGACGCGGACGTGGACGTTCACGGTGTCACCGGGACGGAACGCGGGAAGGTCGGTGCGCAGCGATGCGGAGTCGACGGAGTCGAGAAGGCTGGACATGTGAGTCTGCTTCCTCGCCGATGCCACAGGTCATCGACGGAATTCGATAAGAGAGTTTCGGGGTGCTGTCCGCGTCGGGCGGGCGTCGTTCCCCCTGTGGCAGGGGCGCACGCCGGACGTACAGCAGCGGCTCATTCTTCCACGGCCTCGGGGTTACGCCCAAATCGGCCGTCGGGTCCGGGCCGCCAGCCGAGGATGCTCAGCATCTCGCGGTCCTTCTTGTCGAAGGCCGCGGGATCGCAGCGCTCGACGAGGTCCGGCCTGTTGGCGGTCGTACGGCGCAGCGCCTCGTCCCGCCGCCACCGGGCGATCTTCCCGTGATGCCCGCTGAGCAGGACGTCCGGGATCTCACGGCCGCGCCACTCGGGCGGCTTGGTGTAGACGGGGCCCTCGAGGAGGCTGGCCATGGCTCCGGGCGCGAAGGAGTCGTCGCGGTGCGATTCGGCGTTGCCGAGGACACCGGGCAGCAGCCGGGCCACGGCCTCGGTGATCACCAGTACGGCGGCCTCGCCACCGGCCAGGACGTAGTCCCCGATGGAGACCTCGTACACCGGCATCCGGGTGGCGTACTCGTCGATGACGCGGCGGTCGATGCCCTCGTAGCGTGCGGGCGTGAAGACCAGCCACGGCCGCTCGGAGAGCTCCACGGCGAGTTCCTGGGTGAAGGGACGGCCGCTGGGGGTGGGCACGACCAGCACCGGGCCGTGCGCCCCGCCCTCGTAGCCGTCGGCCAGGGCGTCGTCGAGGGCGGCTCCCCAGGGGCCGGTCTTCATGACCATGCCGGGACCGCCGCCGTAAGGGGTGTCGTCGACCGTGTTGTGGCGGTCGTACGTCCACTCCCTGAGGTCGTGCACACGGACGTCGAGCTGCCCGCGCGCGCGGGCCTTGCCGACGAGCGAGACGTTCAGCGGTTCCAGGTACTCGGGGAAGATCGTGACGACGTCGAGCCTCATGCGCCGCCGTCCCCGCTCTTGTCGCTCCCGTCACCGGTCTCGTCCCTCGACGAGGCGACCTCGGCCTGACTGCCGTCGATCAGCCCCGGCGGCGGGGTGATGACCGCGCGCTGCTCCTCCAGGTCGATCTCGGCGACGATCTCCTCGACGAAGGGGATCATCACCTCGCTGCCGTCGGGCCGCTTCACGATGAACAGGTCCTGGGAGGGCAGGTGGGTGATCTCGGTGATCCGGCCGATCCCGGTGCCGTCGGCCAGGACGACGTCGAGGTCCATCAGCTGGTGGTCGTAGAACTCCTCGGGGTCCTCCGGGGTCTCCTGCGGATCGACCTCGGCGATGAGGAGGGTGTTGCGCAGTGCCTCGGCGGCCGTACGGTCCTTGACGCCCGCGAAGCGCAGCAGCAGCCTGCCGCTGTGCACCCGGCCGGTCTCGATCGTCAGCGGTCCGGCGGAGGCCGGGTCCGTGGCGAGCACGGCGCCCGGTCCGAGCCGAAGCTCCGGCTCGTCCGTACGTACCTCGACCGTGACTTCGCCCTTGATCCCGTGGGCGCGGCCGATCCGCGCGACTACGAGCTGCACTTCTTCTCCTGTCGTACGACTACGGGCCGGGGAGGGCTCTGGAGCCCTCCCCGGCCCGAGCCGGCGTATCTAGGTAAAGCGGTCAACTTTGTCAGCGGACCTGGTCCACGTCGACGAGGTCGACGCGGATGCCACGGCCGCCGATGGCGCCCACGACCGTACGCAGGGCGCGAGCGGTGCGGCCGTTGCGGCCGATCACCTTGCCGAGGTCGTCCGGGTGGACCCGGACTTCCAGCACGCGCCCGCGGCGCAGGGTGCGCGAGGCGACCTGCACATCGTCGGGGTTGTCGACAATGCCCTTCACGAGGTGCTCAAGAGCCTCCTCGAGCATGCTCAGGCCTCGGTCGACTCGGTGGACTCGGCCGCGGGAGCCTCGTCAGCCTTCTTGTCGGCCTTCTTCGCCTTCTGAGTGATCGCCTCGCCCTTGGACTCGTCGCCACCCTCGAGACCCTTGGCGAACGCGTCGAACGCGGCACGCTTGTCGGCCTTCGGCTCCGGCTGGAGCAGCGGCGCGGGGGCCGGAAGGCCCTTGTGCGCCTGCCAGTCGCCGGTGAGCTTCAGGATGGCCATGACCGGCTCGGTCGGCTGGGCGCCGACGGAGAGCCAGTACTGGGCACGCTCGGAGTTGACCTCGATGCGCGAGGGGTTCTGCACCGGGTGGTACAGACCGATCTCCTCGATGGCCCGGCCGTCACGGCGGGTACGGGAGTCGGCGACGACGATGCGGTAGTGAGGCGAACGGATCTTGCCCAGACGCTTCAGCTTGATCTTGACTGCCACTGGAGTGGTGTCTCCTGGTCTATGACGTGGTGGGGCACAACAAGATGCCACGTGGGGTTGCGGTACTCGGGGTGCCCGATGGACGCGTCAGCCGGAGGCGAGAGGGTTCCTGTGCGGCTGTCGAGTACAGCTAGCCATTGTGCCACACACCTGCGACACGGCATCACCCGGCCGGCACCGCCGCCCACCTGGCGGAAGCAGTGACAAAAGGGGACGGTCAGCTCGCCGCGGCCACCACTTCCGGGATGCGGAACGGCTTTCCGCAGCCACCGCACACGATCGGGGCCTGGGCCAGGACCGACGGAACGACGCGGACGTTGCGCCCGCAGTCGCAGACGGCCTTGACCCGCACCCCGCCGCCGGACGAGCCGTGCCGGGCGGCAGGCCCGCGGAAAGTGCGCTTGGTGTCCGCGGCGGTCGCGACCGTGTGCGCCTTGAGGGCGCGCTGGAGCCGCTCGATCGTCGGCCGGTAGCGCCGCCTCGCCTCGGGGTTGAGCGAGACCAGCGAGAAGCCGCTGCTGGGGTGTGGCTCCTCGGGGTGGTCGAGGCCCATCTCCTCGGCGATCGCGAGGAATCTGCGGTTGTGGTAGCGGCCGGCACGCGAGGTGTCACGGACACCGCGTGCGGCGGCGATGCCGTGGACTGCCTCGTGCAGCAGTCGTTCGAAGGAGAGTTCGGCTCCGCAGGCGGACGAGGACTCTCCGATCAGGGACTCGGGCGCGGCTAGATCTGGCAGCTCGGGGTGGTACCGCTGAATGTCGGCCCACGCCTGCGCCAGCTCTGCGGCGAGAACAGGTGGTGTCGTGCTCACGTCGTGACAACGAGCCGGGGTGCCCCGGTGTTCCTATTCCGGGCCATCCCAAATAATTTGCACGTACCCGTCAGTTGCCATTGATGCGTCCTGACGAGGGCGGGTGCGCTGATCTGCGGAGGACTCGCCCAGCACCCGTCAACACGGGGCGTACCCGCGCGTACGCCCCGGCGCGTAGACAAAGACCGCACGCCGGGGCATCAGTTGCTCCGGGCGGCGCGCGTGACGTTCCGGGCGCCGGCGGGCGTTCCCGCGGGCACGGGCCACGGCAGCGACAGTACCGGGGGCGCTCCCGGCCTCCGGCACCGCCCCGTCCCCTGGAAACAGACGCCGCACGGCCGCGGCCCCGCACGGTCGCGTTCCCTCCCGTGGCGCGATCGGCTCGTCGGCGGCACTCTGGAACCTGATATCCGCTCCGGCGCGGGGGCGCACGGCAGGGGCACGCAAGCATTGCCCTTCAACCCCTGGACTTGGTGCCGGATGCGGAGTTCCCTGGCATACGGGGAGTACGAGCGCACGCACACGGGGGACGTCCATCAGGACACGTAATGACCTCTCGGCGGATTGGGGCGCTTTCGATGACACCTACGCTCGTCCGGCACCACCCGAACGCGGCTTCGCCGCCGGCGACGGACGCGGGTGCGCGCGCCCGCGACTGGGCCGAGATCCAGGAACGGATGCTGGTCCCGCTGTACGAAGCGGCGTACGAGCGGCTCGAGGTAGGCCCCGCCACCCGGCTGCTCGGCCTCGGCTGCGGTTCGGGCCTCGCCCTGCTGATCGCCGCGTCGCGCGGTGCGCACGTGACAGGCGTCGAAGCCGACCGCGCCCGGGTCGCGCTGGCCCGTGAGCGCCTGCTGTCGGACGCGCCGCAGAGCGGCGGCGGCCGGGAGGGCGCACCTCACGGATCCACCCGGTTGTTCGAAGGCGGTTCGGCGGAGGTCTGCGGCACCGCTGCCCCCGCGTACAACCTCGTCACCGCGTTCGAGCCGCTGGGCTGCGCGGCCGGTGATTCCGACGGGCTCGCCGCGGCGCTCGAAAGCGCGATACCGCTCGCCGAACGGGGCAGTGAAGTGGTCCTGGCCGGCTGGGGACCGCCCGAGCGCTGTGCGACCTCCGCGGTGCTGCGGGTCGCCTCCCGGCTGGCCGAGAGCCCGCGCGCCGTCGGCCGCGGCTGGCGTCCCGCGCTCAGGGACGACCTGGAGGACGTGGCCTCGCGGGCCGGACTGAAACCGGACGGCTCGGGGCGGGTCGCGTGCCCCTTCGGTTACGCCGACATGGACAGCGCCGTACGCGGACTCCTGTCGACCGGACTGTTCGACGCGGCCGTGCGGGCCACGGACCCGGCGCAGGTGACGAAGGAGCTCACCGAGGCCCTCCACCCCCATGTGCGGCGGGACGGAACGGTCTGGATGTCCAACGTCTTCCGCTACCTGATCGCGCGTACGCCGTGAGCGGCGTGGGCGCCCGCTCCGGGGAAGGAGCGGGCGCCCACGGCGCTGTACGTACTACGGCCGGGCGTCAGCCCATGAACTTCTTGAACTCGTCGGGCAGTTCGAAGTTCTGGTCGCCCTGGCCGGCCGGCAGGCCCAGCGCGCCGCCCGACTGCGCGGCCTGCTCGCGGCGCTCGGCCGCGGCCTGCTCCTCCAGCTTCCGCTTCATCGGGTTGCCGCTCTTGCGCTTGCCCTTGGCCTGCTTCTGCTGCTTCTTCTGACGGCCGGGGCCACCACCCATGCCCGGGATGCCCGGCATGCCCGGCATCCCGCCGCCCTGGGCCATCTTCGACATCATCTTGCGCGCCTCGAAGAACCGCTCCACCAGGTTCTTCACGGCGCTGACGTCGACGCCCGAGCCCTTGGCGACACGGGCCCGGCGCGAGCCGTTGATGATCGTCGGGTCCTGGCGCTCGGCGGGGGTCATCGACTTGATGATCGCGGCGGTACGGTCCACGTCGCGCTCGTCGATGTTGGCGATCTGCTCCTTGATCTGCCCCATGCCGGGCATCATGCCGAGCAGCTTGGAGATGGAGCCCATCTTCCTGACCTGCTCCATCTGGGCCAGGAAGTCGTCGAGCGTGAACTCCTTCGGGCCCTTCGCCAGCTTGGCCGCCATCGCTTCGGCCTCTTGCTGGCTGAAGGTCTGCTCGGCCTTCTCGATGAGCGACAGCATGTCGCCCATGCCGAGGATGCGGGACGCCATGCGGTCCGGGTGGAACGCGTCGAAGTCGTCCAGCTTCTCGCCGTTGGAGGCGAACATGATCTGGCGGCCGGTCACCTTGGCGATCGACAGGGCGGCACCACCGCGGGCGTCACCGTCGAGCTTGGACAGCACCACGCCGTCGAAGCCGACGCCGTCGCGGAATGCCTCGGCGGTGTTGACCGCGTCCTGGCCGATCATCGCGTCGACGACGAAGAGGACCTCGTCGGGGCTGACGGCGTCGCGGATGTCCGCGGCCTGCTGCATCAGCTCCTGGTCGATACCGAGGCGGCCCGCGGTGTCGACGATGACGATGTCGTGCAGCTTGTTCTTGGCGTACTCGATGGAGTCCTTGGCGACCTGGACCGGGTCACCGACGCCGTTGCCGGGCTCCGGCGCGTACACCGCGACACCGGCGCGCTCGGCGACGACGCTCAGCTGGTTGACGGCGTTGGGGCGCTGGAGGTCGCAGGCGACCAGGATCGGCGAGTGGCCCTGGCCCTTGAGCCACAGGCCCAGCTTTCCGGCGAGGGTCGTCTTGCCGGCGCCCTGGAGACCCGCGAGCATGATCACGGTGGGCGGGTTCTTGGCGAACCGCAGACGGCGGGTCTCGCCGCCGAGGATGCCGACGAGCTCCTCGTTGACGATCTTGATGACCTGCTGCGCGGGATTCAGCGCCTGCGAGACCTCGGCCCCGGCGGCACGCTCCTTGACCTGCTTGATGAACGCCCGGACGACGGGCAGCGCGACATCCGCTTCCAGCAGCGCGATACGGATCTCACGTGCCGTGGCGTCGATGTCCGCCTCGGACAGGCGGCCCTTGCCCCGGAGGTTTTTGAATGTCGCTGCGAGGCGGTCGGAAAGAGTATCGAACACGGCGGTCGCGAATCCTCGGGTCGGGGGACGGGTGGACACAGATGCCCCCAGGGTATCTGTCCGTCCGCGGTGGGGTCTGCCCCCGGCTGCCCCCCGGCCCGCCCCCGCTCCTCAGCGGAGCGCGCCCTCCAGTGCCCCGGCCACCTCGGCCGCCTCGATCTCCGGGAGCGGGGCGCCCTCGGGCCCTGTGACGTAGAAGGCGTCGACCGCGTTCGCGCCCAGGGTCGAGACGTGCGCGCTGCGCACCCGCACCTTTGCCGACTCCAGGGCGTGGCCGATGCGGTGCAGCAGGCCCGGGGCGTCCTGTGCGCGCACCTCGATCACCGTCGCGAGCCGGGACCCGGCGGGGGCGACCGTCACGCGGGGCGGCGGGGCCTGTGCGCCCCGCCTGCGCGGGTTCTTCTCGTACGCGCGCTCCCGCTCCGCGAGGCGGGCCGGGATGTCGAGCGAGCCGTCCAGGGCGCGTACGAGATCGGCGCGCAGCCGGACGGCCTGGGGCAGCGATCCGTACTCCGCCGCCACCCGCCAGTCGAGCAGCAGTACGCCGGCCCGCGACGCCGGGGCGCCGGCCACCACCGAGGGGGGGAGTTCGGCGGCCCGCAGTTCCGCCGTGCGTACGGTCAGCCGGTGCATCGCCAGTACGCCGGCCACCGCGGGCAGGACACCGGGCTGGTCCGGTACGGCGATCAGCAGCTCGACGCCGAGCGGTTCCGGCTCCTCGGCCGCGTCCTCCCGGTGGCCCTCCGGCTGCGCGCGCAGCGAGAGGACGGGCCCGCCGGTACGGAACGCCTCGACGGCGAGGCGTTCCTGCTCTGCGCTGGGGGCGGCGGGTTCAGGTTCGGCCGGGGCTTCGCCCGCGAGGACGGCGGCGACGCGTTTCACCAGGTCGGCGACGAGCGAGGCGCGCCAGGTGGACCAGGCGGCGGGCCCGGTGGCCAGCGCGTCGGCCTCGGTGAGGGCGTGCAGGAGTTCGAGGGTGCCGGTCGCCTTGACCGCGTCGGCCACGGAGCGGACGGTGGCCGGGTCGTCCAGGTCGCGCCGGGTCGCGGTCTCGACGAGGAGGAGGTGGTGGCGTACGAGCGTGGCGATCACGCCGACATCCGCGCGGTCGAAGCCGATCCGGGTGGCGATGTCGCGGGCGATGATCTCGCCGGCCACCGAGTGGTCGCCGGGCCAGCCCTTGCCGAAGTCGTGCAGCAGGGCGGCGGTCAGCAGCAGGTCGGGGCGCCCGACCCGGCGGGTGAGCGCGGAGGCCCGTACGGCCGTCTCGACCAGGTGCCGGTCCACGGTCCAGGTGTGCACGGGGTTGCGCTGCGGGCGGCACCGCACCCGCTCCCAGTCGGGCAGCAGCCGGGTGATGAGCCCCTCGGCCTCCAGCGCCTCCCACACCCCGACGGTCGCCTCGCCCGCGCCGAGGAGGGTGACGAGTTCCTCGCGCGCCTCGGCCGGCCAGGGCACGGGCAGCGGCTTGGCGACGGCCGCGAGGCGGCGTACGGCGTGCAGGGAGACGGGCAGCCCCGACTGGGCCGCGGCGGCGGCGGCCCGCAGCGGGAGCACGGCGTCGCGCTCGGGGCGGGCGGTGCGGGCGAGCACCACCTCGCCGTCCTGCTCGACGACTCCTTCCGCGAGCGGGGTGCGGTCGGTGGCAGGGGTCCTGCTGCCGAGCATGGCGCGCAGCCGGGGACGCAGCGACCGGGCGCGCAGGACCCGGTTCACCTCGCGCCAGGTGACGTCGCCGGCGTAGGAGATGGTGCGCGCCGCTTCGTACACCTCGCGCAGCAGGGTGTCGGCGTCCAGCAGACCGAGCTCGGCGGCGACCTGGTCCTGCTCCTGGAGGGCGAGGCGGTCGGTGGCACGTCCGGTGGTCAGGTGCAGCGCGTCGCGTACGTCGAGGAGCCGGCGCCGCGCCGCGTCGAGGCCCTCGCGCGGGGCGTCGGCGAGCCAGGAGGCGGCGACGGCGCGCAGGGCGGTGGCGTCGCGCAGACCGCCGCGCGCCTCCTTGAGGTCGGGTTCGAGGAGGTACTGCAGTTCGCCCTGGCGTACGGCCCGTTCCTGGCAGAGCTCGTGGAGCTCTGGCAGCCGCTTGGGGGCGAGGTTGCGCCAGTCCGCGAGTACGGCGGTGCGCAGTCCCGCGGTGACGCCGAGGTCGCCGGCGACGTGCCGGGCGTCGAGGAGTCCGAGGTGCACTTTGAGGTCCTCACCGGCGGTGGCGCGGGCCTCGGCGGGCGTGCGTACGGAGTGGTCGAGGGCGATGCCCAGGTCCCACACCGGGTACCAGACGCGGTCGGCGAGGGCCGCGATCGCGGCCTTGTCGGCGCTTGTGTCGTGCAGGAGGAGGAGGTCGAGGTCGCTGCGCGGCGACAGCTCGCCCCGGCCGTATCCGCCGACGGCGACGAGGGCCGCGCCGCGGACCCCCGTTTCGAGGGCGGCCGTGGTGAACAGCGCGCCCAGCCAGTCGTCGGTCAGCCGGGCGAGGCCGGAGCGGCGCGGCGGCCCGGACCGCGACTTCTCCTGGAGAAGTCGCAGCCGGGCCGCCGCGTAGCCGCTGGGTCCCGAGTCGTCGGACGGTTCGGTGGTCACTTCAACGCTCGTCACCCAGCAGCTCCCGTTCTGTGCGTTCCGGTACCAGGACGTCCGGTCAGAGGGCGTCCGGTCAGAGGGCGTCCGGGCCGCGTTCGCCGGTCCGTACCCTGACCGCCGTCTCGACCGGCACGCTCCACACCTTGCCGTCACCGATCTTGCCGGTACGGGCGGCTTTCACCACCACGTCGATGAGCTGTTCGGCGTCACCGTCCTCGACCAGCACCTCGATCCGGATCTTCGGTACGAGGTCGACCGTGTACTCGGCGCCTCGGTAGACCTCGGTGTGACCGCGCTGGCGGCCGTACCCGCTGGCCTCGGTGACCGTGAGTCCCTGGACTCCGAAGGCCTGGAGGGCCTCCTTGATCTCGTCGAGCCGGTGCGGCTTCACGACCGCGGTGATGAGCTTCATGCGTCCACCTTCTTGTTCTGCGTCGCGGCGCCCGTCCTGTCGGCCCGGCCGGGCTCGGACACGGCCGTGCGGGAGGCCGAACCGCCGCCCGCTCCGCTGAAGTCGTATGCGGTCTCGGCGTGTTCGACCTGGTCGATGCCCAAGACCTCGTCGTCCTCGGGGACCCGCATGCCCATCACCTTGTCGATGACGAAGGCGAGGAGCGCGGAGACCACCAGAGAGTAGGCCAGTACGGCGAAGACGCCCACGGCCTGCTTGCCGAGCTGGTCGAGCCCGCCGCCGTAGAAGAGGCCCTTGGCGTCGGACTGGACGCCGCCGGTGGCGAAGAAGCCGACGAGGAGGGAGCCGGCGATGCCGCCGACGAGGTGGACGCCGATGACGTCCAGGGAGTCGTCGTAACCCAGCTTGTACTTGAGGCCGACGGCCATCGCGCACAGCAGACCGGCGATGACGCCGACGGCGATCGCGCCGAGCGGGCTGACGGAGCCGCCGGCCGGAGTGATCGCGACGAGGCCCGCGACGGCGCCGGAGGCTGCGCCCAGGGTGGTGAACGAGCCGTGCCGGATCTTCTCGTACGCCAGCCAGGCGAGCATGGCGGCGGCGGTGGCGACCTGGGTGTTGAGGAACATCACGGCGCCGACGCCGTCGTCGTTGCCCAGCCAGGAGCCGGCGTTGAAGCCGAACCAGCCGAACCACAGGAGCCCGGCGCCGAGCATTACCAGCGGCAGGCTGTGCGGGCGCATCGGGTCCTTCTTGAAGCCGACGCGCTTTCCGATGACGAGGATGACGCCGAGCGCCGCGGCGCCGGCGTTGATGTGGACGGCCGTGCCGCCCGCGAAGTCGATGACGCCCATCTCGAAGAGCCAGCCGCCGGTGCCCCACACCCAGTGCGCGACCGGGAAGTAGACGACGGTGACCCACAGGGCGACGAACAGCGCCCAGGCGGTGAACTTGACGCGGTCCGCCAGGGCGCCGCTGATCAGGGCGGGGGTGAGGATCGCGAACATCAGCTGGAAGGCGGCGAAGACGTAGACCGGGATGGTGTAGCCGTCCCAGAGCTCGGTGACTCCGATGCCGCTCAGTCCGACGTACTCCGAGGACCAGCCGACGACCGAGCCGATGTCGGTGCCGAAGGCGAGGCTGAAGCCGTACAGCACCCAGAGGATCGTGACGATCCCGAGGCTGATGAAGCTCATCATCAGCATGTTCAGGGTGGACTTGACGCGGACCATGCCTCCGTAGAAGAAGGCCAGGCCCGGCGTCATGAGCATCACCAGGGCGGAACAGATGAGCATGAAGCCGGTATTGGCGGCAGACAGTTCGATCTTGTCTGCGGCAAGCGTCGTGATGCCTGGAGGCATCGGCGTCTCCTCGTCGTCGGTGCGGCCCGTGCGGGGGCGGAGCCTGGTGGCCTGCCGGCCTGGTGGCCGGTTCGGCAGCAAAGGGGTGCGCCGCTTATGGGCCATGAGGTTGGCGCAGCGCGGTTTCGGCCGATGCCACCCGATGTTTCACACCAGTGACGAAGAGGTCGTGCGTGTTACGTACGGGTGAACCGCCGGACCGGGGCCGTCGGCCGTCGATACCCTCTGCCCACGACAGGCGCCGCACAGCGAAAACCGGTCGCGACCGCCACCCTGCTGGCCTGGCGCGGGGGAGCCGAGTCGGGCTTTACGGGGTGGCCGGTCGCGACCGGCGCATGGGGCGGCGCGGGCCGGGTCCTCAGACCGCTTCCGCGGCTTCGGGCAGCTGGGCTGCGAGCCTGTCGGTGAGATCGAGGACTTCGGCGACGTCCCCGAAGTCCCTGGCGGCGGTGTCGACGGTCTTGCGGAGCCGGTTGTTCACCCGCTCGGAACGGACGCGTCTGGCGACCGCGAGGGCCTTTTCGGCCAGTACGACGGACTGTTCGGGTTCGCGTTTCAGCAGATGCACGGTGGCCATGCCGATGAGGTTCAGTGCATACGAACGCTGGTGTTCGTCGTCCTTGCCGAAGAGCTCCACCGCGCGCTCCATGACGGGCTCGGAGAGCGAGGCGTAGGTGGGGCTGCGTCCGGCGACATAGGCCAGGTCGCGGTACGAATGGGCGTTCTCGCCGTTGAGTTCGGCCTCGGAGAAGAAGCGGATCCAGTCGGGCTCGGGCTCGCCGTCCAGGCCGGCGTCCGCGAAGGTGTCCTCGGCCATCCGGACGGCCCGCTTGCACTTGCTGGGCTGGCCGATGTTGGCGTAGGCGCGGGCCTCCATCGCATACAGCATCGCCTGGGTCCGGGGCGTGGCGCAGTCGCGGCTGCCGTACTGCGCGAGGTGGACGAGTTCCAGCGCGTCGTCGGGGCGGCCGAGGTGGATCATCTGGCGGCTCATGTTCGACAGGACGTAACTGCCGAACGGCTTGTCACCGGCTTCCTTGGCGGCGTGCAGGGCGAGCACGAAGTACTTCTGCGCCGTGGGGTGCAGGCCCACGTCGTAGCTCATCCAGCCGGCCAGCTCGGCCAGCTCGGCGGCGCATTTGAAGAGCCGCCTGGACGTGGCCCCGGGCTGCGGTTCCTGGAGCAGGTCCGTGACTTCGTGGAGCTGTCCGACGACGGCCTTGCGCCGCAGCCCGCCGCCGCACTGGGCGTCCCACTGGCGGAACATCATGGTCGTGGACTCCAACAGGTCCAGCTCCGGCCCCGAGAGCCGGGACGGCCGCCGCGAGGGCGCGGCCGCCTCCGGGCGGTCGGGGCCGCCGGGGGGGCCGGGGGGGCCGGGGACGAGCCAGCGCTGCATGGGCTCGATGAGGGCGGGTCCCGCGGCGAGCGCCAGCGAGGTCCCGAGGAAGCCGCGCCGCGCGAGCATCAGGTCGCTGCGTGAGAACTCGCTGAGCAGGGCGATCGTCTGGGGACCCGTCCAGGGCAGGTCGACTCCGGACACGGAGGGTGACTGGTGGGCGGAGCGCAGACCGATGTCCTCGACGGCGACGACGCTGCCGAACCGCTCGGAGAAGAGCTCGGAGAGGATGCGCGGGATCGGCTCGCGCGGCTGCTCGCCGTCCAGCCAGCGGCGCACGCGTGAGGTGTCCGTGCTGATGTGGTGCGCGCCCATCTGGCGCGCTCTGCGGTTCACCTGGCGTGCGAGCTCGCCCTTCGACCAGCCGCTGCGCACGAACCACGAGCCCAGCTGCTCGTTCGGGCGCTTTCCAGCGTTCGTACCGCCTGCGCCACTGCCGCCCACTGGAACGCCCCCATCCACTGAAACCTTTATGCGCGAACCCGTAACAGAATGCCGCGAGTCACGGCCTGCCGTCCGAGGAATGCCCCTCTCGAACACGAATCCGGCTTGCCTCCGGCATACCCGCACGTGTCGTGATCTCCGGGGGGTTCGTGCACCGAAAGTAATCCTACGATCACCCATCCGCCATGGCGTTTCCATAAACGCCACCATTCGCCACCCCTTCGAATGAACTCTTCCGGGGCCGGGCGCGCTTCACTTGACATACGACGATCGAGAGTCGGCGGAGCGATGCGCGTCAGGGCGTGCGACCTGGTCCGCACCACCTCTCACGACACTGTGCGCCGCCGGACCGGCCCGGGCACAGCGGAGTGTCACGATACGACTCCGGTTCGTAACCACCGGCGCACTCGAACCGTTGGAGGGGGCATGGGCTTCACGATCGGCCGGGAGACACTGTCCGGCTCACGGCGCCGCGACCGCACGGCGGACTGCACAACGGTGGCCGAGTACACCGGGCTGTGGGGCTGGGCGGTGGTGCCGGGCGCCAGAGCATCGGCAGCGGGTCCGGCCGGCTCCGCCCCGGCGAGGCCCGCTTCCGCCCGCGCCGGAGCACGGCACTGCTCGTGCGGCGACACGGCGTGCCGGGCGCCGGGCGCCCATCCGCCGGCCTTCGCACCCGAGGTCCCCGCGGGCGCCACCCTGGACGAGGTCACCAAGACCTGGACCGGGTTCCCCGGCGCGGCGGTACTGCTGCCCGTGGGCCGTACGTTCGACGTCATCGAGGTCGCCGAGGCCGCCGGGCGCCGGGCACTCGTACGGCTGGAACGGATGGGGCTCCCGCTGGGACCGGTGACAGCGACGCCGGACGGGCGGGCCCACTTCTTCGTCGCCCCGGGAGCAGCCGCCGAGCTCCCCCGCCTGCTCTACCGGATGGGCTGGGACGACGCGGACCTCGATCTGCGCGGGCTGGGTCCCGGCGACCACATCGTGGCGCCGCCGTCCGATCTCGGCGGCCTCGGCCCGGTCCGCTGGCTCCGCCCGCCGGCGCTGGACACCGCGCAGTCACCGCCGCAGGCCCGACTGCTGCTGGGAACGCTGGCGTACATCGCGCACCGTTCTCCGGCGTAACGGCGCGCCGGCAACGACAATCGCCGGACGGCTCGCATGGAGCTCGTCCGGCGATCGAGGACCGGTCGACAGCCGGGACCGGGGTCCGGGGCGGAGCCTCGGGCTAGTCGCCGATGAGCGCGTCGACGAACGCCTCCGGCTCGAACGGCGCGAGATCGTCCGCGCCCTCCCCCAGGCCGACCAGCTTCACCGGTACGCCGAGCTCGCGCTGAACCGCGATCACGATGCCGCCCCGGGCCGTGCCGTCCAGCTTCGTCAGCACGATGCCGGTGATGTCCACGACCTCGGCGAACACCCGCGCCTGCACCAGGCCGTTCTGTCCGGTCGTCGCGTCCAGCACCAGCAGCACCTCGTCGAGCGGGCCGTGCTTCTCCACGACGCGCTTGACCTTGCCGAGTTCGTCCATGAGCCCGGTCTTGGTGTGCAGCCGTCCCGCCGTGTCGATGAGTACGACGTCGGCGCCCTCGGCGATACCTTCCTTCACCGCGTCGAAGGCGATCGACGCCGGGTCGCCGCCCTCGGGGCCGCGGATCGTGCGCGCGCCGACCCTATCGCCCCAGGTCTGGAGCTGGTCGGCGGCGGCGGCGCGGAAAGTGTCCGCGGCGCCGAGCACCACGCTGCGGCCGTCGGCCACCAGGACGCGGGCGAGCTTGCCGGTGGTGGTGGTCTTGCCGGTGCCGTTGACGCCGACGACCATGACCACGCCCGGGGTGTCCAGGCCGCTCTCGGTCTTCACCGCCCGGTCCATGTCCGTACCGAGCAGGTTCAGCAGCTCCTCGCGGAGCAGGAGGCGCAGGTCGCCCGGCGTACGCGTGCCGAGCACCCGTACGCGCTCACGCAGCCGGTCGACCAGTTCCTGGGTC
Source organism: Streptomyces altiplanensis (assembly GCF_053591575.1). Classification (NCBI taxonomy): domain Bacteria; kingdom Bacillati; phylum Actinomycetota; class Actinomycetes; order Kitasatosporales; family Streptomycetaceae; genus Streptomyces; species Streptomyces altiplanensis. The sequence goes on from NZ_JBSFUB010000001.1 coordinate 111,204, forward strand.
GGGGCGACGCCGACGTCCGCGGTGAGCAGCGTTTCCTCGATCTCCTCCCAGGTGTCCTCGTCGAGGTGTTCGCGGGAGAGCAGGGTCAGCAGACCCTTGCCGAGCGTGTTCTGCGAGCGGGCGAGCCGGGCGCGCAGCCGCACCAGGCGGCCGGCGGTGGGCTCGGGGATCTCGATCTCGGGCGCGACGGGTTCGGCGACGACCGGATCCTCGACGGCGACGGGCTCCTTGACGGCGGTCGACGCGTCCGGGAGGTCCACCTCCTCGATGGTCCGGCGCGCTTCGTCGCGCGGTGGCGCCGCGTCCTCGCCGACCTGCGGTTCGGCGGGCGGAGCGGTGAGGGTCGGCGTGCTCGGCGGCGCCTGGGGCGGCAGCTGCTTCTTCTTGCGGCTGCTGACCACGAGCCCGCTGATCGCGCCGATCGCGACCAGGGCGATGACTACAGCAAGGATGACGATTTCCATAACCCATCCAGTATCAGCCACACCTGCACCCGGGGAGGATCCTCGGAGGATCACACGAGGTACATGGTGTGGATTTGGACCTTTTGGGGGGAGCGTGCGCCGCTGTGCCCGTAAGATGCTGTTGATCCCCCCACCACTGCACGGAGTTCCCCCATGCCTGAAGCGTCCGCCCCCGAGTCCGAGGGCGCGATAGAGACCCGCGGTCTCGAGCCCGTTCCCGACCACGAGCGCTCGGGCCGCGTCCGCGAGCTCTTCCCCACCTGGGTCGCCGCCAACATCAGCGTGCTCCTGCTCACCATGGGCGCGGGCCTGGTCGTCTTCAACGGCCTGAATTTCTGGCAGGTGCTGGCCGTGGCCGTCGCCGGGCCCGTCGTCTCGTACGGGCTCGTCGGCCTGATCTCGATCGCGGGCAAGCGCGGCGGGTCCCCCGGCATGGCGCTCTCCAGGGCGGTGTTCGGCCAGCGCGGCAACCTCTTCCCCGGCTCGCTGATCTGGGTCGCGCGCTGGGGCTGGGAGACGATCAACGCGGTGACCGGGGCATACGCCGTGCTGACCGTGCTCGACCTGCTCTTCGGCATCAAGAGCAACACCACGCTGATCATCGTGACGCTGCTGCTCTTCGTCGGCTGCACCTTCCTGGTGTCGGGCCTGGGCATCAACGCCCTGCGCCGGTGCAGCACCTGGTCGACGTACCTCTTCGGCGCCTTCAGCGTGCTCGTGCTGGTCTATCTGATCGCCGGCACCGACTGGTCCGCCGTGTTCGCCAAGCCCGCCGGTTCCACCGCGATGATGATCGCGGGCATCGGCACCATCGCGGCCGGCGGCATCAGCTGGGTCCCCTCGGGCCCGGACTTCACGCGCTACCTGCCGCGTACGGCGTCGGGCAAGGCCCTGGTCTCCACGACCGTCGGCGGTGCGGGCGTCGTCGTGCTGCCGATGGTGGTGATGGGCGCGGTCATGGCCGTCAGTACGCCGGACCTGGCGTCGGCCGCCGACCCGGTGTCCTTCATCGGCGAGCTGCTGCCGACCTGGATCGCGGTTCCGTACCTGCTGATCGCCCTGATCGGCATGCTGCTGATCAACTCGATGTCGATGTACTCGGCCGGATTCACCGCGCAGACGCTGGGCATCAAGGTGCCGCGCGCCTGGGCCGTGAGCGTCAACGCGGTCATCAGCCTGATCTTCGGTTTCCTGCTGATGGTGGTGGCGACGAGCTTCTTCGGCTCGTTCATCTCCTTCCTGACACTGCTGGCCGTGGCGTTCTCCGCGTGGATCGGCGTCTTCGGTGTGGACATGCTCAGCCGTCGTACGTACGACGGCGAGGCCCTCATGGACACCACCCGCACCAGTGGCTACTGGTACCGGGCCGGTTTCGCCTGGCAGGCCATGGTGGCGTGGGGCGTCGCCCTGGTGGCGGGCCTGCTGTTCACCAAGGTCGACTGGTTCACCGGTCCGCTCGCCGGTTCCTGGATCGGGCGCAACGGCCTGGGCTGGGCGGCGACGGTCGTCGTGGCGGCGCTGCTGTACGCGGTGCTGCCGAGGACGAAGCCCGTGGCGCCGGCCGCGACGCCGGAGCCGCGGTCCGGGGACGGGCGCGAGGCCGAGCCCGTCGGAAGCCTGTCCGTCTGACGCGACCCGGCTGACGCAACCGCGACATGACAAGGCTGCCCCGGCTCAGAGGCTGAGCCGGGGCAGTTCCGTGGTCGAGGAGAGGGGCAGCGGGGATTAGCCCATCTCCTCCAACGCCTTGCCCTTGGTCTCCTTCACGAACTTGAGCACGAAGGGGATCGAGAGCACGGCGAAGACTGTGTAGATCACGTACGTCCCCGAGAGGTTCCACTCGGAGAGGCTCGGGAAGCTCGCGGTAATCGCCCAGTTGGCGATCCACTGCGCGGAGGCGGCGACGCCGAGCGCGGCGGCGCGGAGCCGGTTCGGGAACATCTCGCCCAGGAAGACCCAGACCACGACGCCCCACGAGAGGGCGAAGAAGAGCACGAAGACGTGGGCCGCGATCAGCGCGACGATGCCCTCGGTGTGCGGCAGCTTGCCGTCGACCAGGTTCGCGGAGAAGGCCCAGGCCTCGAAGGCCAGGGCGAGCGCCATGCCGGTCGAGCCGATGAGCGCGAGCGGCCTGCGGCCGATCCGGTCGACGAAGATCATGGCGATCACGGTGCCGACGATGTTGATGATCGACGTCGTGAACGAGTAGAAGAACGAGTCGCTCGGGTTGATGCCGACCGACTGCCACAGCGTCGCGGAGTAGTAGAACGCGACGTTGATGCCGACGAGCTGCTGGAAGACCGAGAGGCCGATACCGACCCAGACGATGGGCAGGAAGCCGAAGCGGCTGCCGAGGAGGTCCTTGAACGTGGACTTGTGCTCGCTGCGCATCGCGTGCTCGATCTCGGAGACGCGCAGGTCGAGGTCGACGTTCTTGCCCTCGACGTCGGCCAGGATCTCCTTGGCCTTGTCGACCTTGCCCACGGAGATCAGGAAGCGCGGCGACTCGGGGATGGCGAAGGAGAGCAGGCCGTAGAGCACGGCCGGGACCACCATGACGCCGAGCATGACCTGCCAGGCTTCGATGCCGAGCAGCTTGCCGCGCTGGTCGCCGTCGGCGAGGTTGAGGATGCCCCAGTTGACGAGCTGGGAGACGGCGATGCCGATGACGATGGCGGCCTGCTGGAAGGCGCCGAGGCGGCCCCGGTACGCCGGCGGGGCGACCTCTGCGATGTAGGCGGGGCCGATGACCGAGGCCATGCCGATGGCGATGCCGCCGAGGACCCGCCAGAAGGCGAGGTCCCACAGGGCGAAGGGAAGCGCGGAGCCGACGGCGCTGATCGTGAACAGCGCGGCCGCGATCTGCATGACGCGGATACGGCCGATGCGGTCGGCGATGCGGCCCGCGGTGGCGGCGCCGATGGCGCAGCCGATCAGGGCGATGGCGATGACCTGCGCCAGGGTCGCGGACCCCACGTCGTACTTGCCTCGGATGCCTTCGACCGCGCCGTTGATGACGGAGCTGTCGTAGCCGAAGAGGAAACCGCCCATCGCGGCCGCGGCCGTGATGAAAATGACGTGGCCGAGGTGATCCGGGTGGGCTTCGCGGGCTCCGGACGCCGGTGGTTGCGCAGTGCTGGTCACATTAACTCCTGGTGCCTGGCCGCGTTGCCTGGCGTGGGGGGCAAGCACTCCAAGTGGGGCACAACATCGAGTGGCCCACCACTTGAAGGTAAAAACGACGTTGCCGAGACTATGCCTTCAAGTTTCGAAGTCAAGAGGAAGAGCTAGTGAATTTTGCGACCACAGCGTGGTGACTTGTGTTCAAGTTTTGAAGACTAATGGGGGCTGTCAGCGAAGACGCTGGCTGATGACCTTGGAGACGCCGTCCCCCTGCATGGAGACGCCGTACAGCGCGTCGGCCACCTCCATCGTCCGCTTCTGATGAGTGATCACGATCAGCTGGGAACTCTCCTGGAGCTCTTCCATGATCCCGATCAGCCGCTGGAGATTGGTGTCGTCGAGCGCGGCCTCCACCTCGTCCATCACATAGAACGGACTCGGCCTGGCCTTGAAGATCGACACCAGGATGGCCACCGCGGTCAGCGACCGCTCTCCGCCGGAGAGCAGCGAGAGCCGCTTCACCTTCTTGCCCGGCGGCCTGGCCTCGACCTCGACCCCCGTGGTGAGCATGTTGTCGGGATCCGTCAGAATCAGCCGGCCCTCGCCGCCCGGGAAGAGCCGCGCGAAGACCCCCTCGAACTCCCTCGCGGTGTCCCGGAACGCCTCGCTGAAGACCTGCTCGACGCGCTCGTCGACCTCTTTGATCACCCGCATCAGGTCGGTGCGCGTCTTCTTCAGGTCTTCAAGCTGTTCGGAGAGGAACTTGTGACGCTCCTCCAGCGCCGCGAACTCCTCCAGGGCGAGCGGATTCACCTTTCCGAGCTGCTGGTACGCCCGTTCGGCCACCTTGAGGCGCTTCTCCTGCTCCGCGCGCACGAACGGCCGCGGCTGGTTGCGGCGGTCCTCCGGGTCCTCCGGCACCTCCTCGCCCTCGGCCGGCGGTGACGGCGGAACGGGCCGGTCGGGCCCGTACTCCGCCACGAGTACCACCGGTTCCACGCCCAGTTCCTCCAGCGCCCTGGCCTCCAGCTGCTCGATGCGCAGCCGCTTCTCCGCGCCGAGTACCTCACCGCGGTGAACCGAATCAGTCAGTTTGTCGAGCTCGCCCTTCAGGTCCCGGCCTCGGTCACGCTCCGCCACGAGTTCGCGCTCGCGCTCCGCCTTGGCCGCTTCGGCCGCGCCGCGCTCCTCATCGGCCCGTACGAGCGAGACCTCGACGTGGGCCAGCAGCTGACGCGCTCCCGACGCGACGGCCCCCGCCACCTGTGCCTCGTGCCGCAGCCGCGCGCGCCGCTGTTCGGCGCGCACCCGCTCCTCGCGCTCGGCGCGCGCCCCCCGGTCGAGTGCGTCCGCCCGTCCGGCGAGGCCCTTCACCCGCTCCTCGTGCGTACGGACCTGGAGCCTGGCCTCCATCTCCGTCCGGCGGGCCTCGGCCCCGTCGGCGGCCAGCCGGTCCCGCACGGAAGTGTCCGGCTCGTCCTCTCCCTTGTCGCCGAAGGGAGAGGACTCCTCGGCCACCAGCAGCCGTTCCGCCAGCTCCTGTGCCTCCTCGGTGGCGCGCTCCAGCGCGTCGCGGGCCCCGGCGGCGGCAGCGGCCGACCGCTCGGCCTCGTCCGCCGCGCCGCGCGCCTGCCCGGCGAGCCGCCCGAGCCGCTGCGCGACCCCGGACTTCTCCCGGTCGGCGGCCCGGCGCCGCTCCGTCAGCTCCTCCACGAGCGCGGCAGCCGCGTCCCGCCGCTCCCCGGCGCGGTGCTGCGCCCCGGCCAGCTCCTCGCACCGTACGGCCAGCTCCGCCAGCTCGGCGGCGGCCTCATCGACGGATGCCTGCACCTCCAGCAGACTCGGCGCCCCGGCCGAACCGCCCTGGGCGAAGTACGCCCCGAGGACATCGCCCTCGGCGGTCACAGCGGTCAGTCCGGGGTGTTCGGCGACCAGATCCTCGGCGTCCTCCAGCGTCCCGACGACGACCATGTCCCGTACGAGCCGCCGCACGGCGGGCATCAGCTCCGCGGGCCCCCGCACGAGGTCGGCGACGGCCCGCGCCCGCGCGGACGCGTCTTCCTGCCCGGGGACATCCCCGGGGGCGTCGGGACAGCCGTCCGTCTCGGCCCGGGCGGGGACACTTCCGCCCGGCTGCGGTGGGGTGCTGCCCGGCAGGAGGACCGCCCGGCCCGCGTCCTGCTTGCGCAGGAGCCGGATCGCGTCGGCGGCCGTGGCCGGGTCGGTCACCGCGATCGCGTCCGCCGCGGCGCCGAGCGCCGCCGCGACGGGGACCTCGAAGCCCGGGTCCACCGTGAGGAGCTCCGCCGCCGGGCCCAGCAGTCCGGCCGGCCGGGGCCGCGCTCCGAGCAGCGCGCCCGTGCCGTCCTTGCGCCGCAGTCCCAGGGCCAGCGCGTCGTGCCGGGCGGATGTCGCGGCCCGCCGGCGCTCGGTGGAGGTGGCCGCCTCCCGGGCTGCCGTGAGCGCGGCCTCCGCCCCGGCGAGCTCCCGCCGGGCCGCTTCGTACTGCTCCGCCAGGTCGGCGTCGCCCGCGTCCAGCTGCTCCACCTCGGCCCTGAGCTGCTCGTACTCCTCCTGCGCGGCGGCGGCCCGCTGCTGGGCGCCCTCGTGCGCGCCGGCCAGGCGGTCGATCTCGGCCTGGGCCGAACCGGCCCGGCTGCGGGCCGCGTCGACCTGGCCGCTCAGCCGGGCGAGGCCCTCGCGCCGGTCGGCGATGGCGCGGGCGGCGTCCTTGAGCCTGCGCTCCTCGGCGGCCAACTCCCGTTCGAGTCCGGCCCGGTGCTCGACCGTGTCGTCCAGCGCCCGCTGCGCCGCCTCCAGCGCGGCTTCCAGCTCCGCCTCCTGCTCGCGGATCCTGGCGGCCTCGCGCTCCATGCTTTCGGGGTCCCTGAATCCCCGGCCGCGCCGTTCCTCCTCCGGGGCGGCCGTCGCGCTCTTCACCCGGGCTTCGGCGAGCGAGACCGTGCCGCGCACCCGCTCGGCCAGCTGCGACAGTTCGTACCAGGTCTGCTGCGCCCGCTGCAGTCGCGGCGCGAGGCGGCGCACCTCCTCCTCCAGCTCGGCCTCGCGCGCCAGCGCGGCCTCCAGCTGTGCCCGGGCCGCGTCCTTGCGCTCCTTGAGCGCCGCCTCGTCGGCGAGCTCCGTGCGCAGTGCGTCGCGCAGCTTCACCAGGTCGTCGGCGAGCAGCCGCAGCCGGGAGTCGCGCAGGTCCGCCTGGATGACGGCGGCCCGCCGCGCCACCGCGGCCTGCCGCCCCAGCGGCTTGAGCTGCCGCCGCAGTTCATCGGTCAGATCCTGTATGCGCGAGAGATTCGCCTGCATCGCGTCCAGCTTGCGCAGCGCCTTCTCTTTCCGCTTGCGGTGCTTGAGAACACCCGCGGCCTCCTCGATGAAAGCCCTGCGCCCCATCGGATCGGCATGCAGTACGGAGTCAAGCCGGCCCTGCCCGACGATCACATGCATCTCCCGCCCGATACCGGAGTCGGAGAGCAGCTCCTGGATATCGAGCAGTCGGCACGTATCGCCATTGATCTGATATTCGCTGCCGCCGTTGCGGAACATGATCCGCGTAATGGTCACTTCGGCGTAGTCGATGGGCAGCGCGCCGTCGGAGTTGTCGATGGTCAGCGAGACCTCGGCACGGCCGAGCGGCGGCCGCCCGGTCGTCCCGGCGAAGATGACGTCCTCCATCTTGCCGCCGCGCAGCGACTTCGCTCCCTGCTCCCCCATCACCCAGGACAACGCGTCCACCACGTTGGACTTGCCCGAACCATTGGGTCCCACGACGCAGGTGATGCCTGGTTCGAACCGAAGTGTTGTGGCCGATGCGAAGGATTTGAAACCGCGGAGAGTCATGGCCTTGAGGTGCACCGCCGCACTCTACCTTTCACCGGCGGTTTCACTCATGAACGCGCAGGGCACATCAGACGGTAAGGGAGAGGCCCGGCGCCGGACGGCGGAAAGAAAGAAGGGACGCCGAAGCGTCCCTTGCAATGTCTTGCTGGATAGATCTTGAGCAGATCTCAAGCGGCTGATACGGACAGCCTGACGGGTTCTTCTTCCATGAACCCGATCAGGTGAGCGCAGGCTCCGCCTGGGGTACGTCGATGTCGATGCTGTCGAGCAGCGAATCTCCGCGGTGGTGAGCGGCGGCGCTCAGCTCGTCGTTCTCGGACTGAATCCGGTTGAGCTCGGACTCAAGATCCTGAACGCGCTGCTGAAGCCGTCGCATCTCGGCGAGGAGTCGCGGGTCGGAGCCGCCGACGTAACCGAGAAGCGCCTTTGCCATGATGGATGGGCCTCCACACTGAGTGACCGACCGAAGCGGTGGTGGGTCGTGAGGGAATCGCACCCGCGGTGCTTGTCATCTCCGTTGTTCTCAATGCCAAACAGCTAAGGTGCGCGGGGCTTCCAGAGTCTCACCAAAAAGTTTGACGGTCAACACGATCACGCCCCGTATCGACGGGCGACCCGGGGGCGCGCGGCCGCGAATGCGCGGCGTCGCCTCTGCTGCGGGGCCCTGGGGGCGTGGAGATCATCCTTACCTCGGCAGCTTTCCACGGCAAGCGTTTCTTGGCAACCACCAGGCCGTTTCTGCTCCAGGCCCCTGACGTGGGCATCTCCGGAATGTGCCGACAGGCCCGTACGCCGGGATCCGGTCAGCGGACCGCGAAGCCCGTATAGCCGCCGCGCGGTGTGCCCCAGATCTCAGTCACTCCGTCAACGCGCCCGGGAGTGTCGGCGGACCGCATCCACTCCAGCAGACGGTGGCAATTCTCACGCGGCCCCTCGGCGACCACCTGCACCCGGCCGTCGTCCAGATTGAGGGCGAAGCCGGTGAGCCTTCCGATTTCCAGAGCATTTTCCCTGGTGAACCAGCGGAAGCCCACTCCCTGTACTCGACCGCGCACCCAAGCGGTGAGCCGTACCTCTTCGTTCATGACTGCACGCTAACCGGCCAATAGCTCAGGAGGCACTTCACCCCCACCCGTCATGGCGTACAGTCCCGACGAAATAAGCCTCACTCTTTCGGGTGAATCGCATTGACGTGGACCACGTCGAGCAAGCATGAGGAAGGCACAGCAGATGGGACGCCATCGTCGCTCCGCCGCCGGACCCGTCGCAGCAGAGCACGCGGACGACCCGGCAGGCCGGCACCAGGGGGACGCACGCCGCCGGAAGAAGCGGGCCGCGCCCGTACGCACCGGGCTGCTCGGTGTCTCCGCCGCCGTGGCCCTGGGCGCTGTGGCGGTCACCTCCGGGGTACTGCCCGGCGGAGACAGCTACTCGATCAGCGGTGACAGCGCGGGCGACCGGGTACGCACCGAAGGTCCGGCCGGGCTCGAGTCGCAGGGCGGCAGCACGGGGGAACCCACGGACACGGTGACGACGCCCGCTCCCGGCGGCGACGCGCGTGCGCACGCGCCGTCGAAGTCCCCCTCTCCGAAGCCCACCCAGCCCACGAAAACCGCGAAGCCCTCCACCAAGCCGTCGGCCAAGCCGTCCGCGAAGCCTTCCGAACGGCAGACGGCCACGGAAAGCCGCACCGGCGCCGGCAAGCCCGCCGGGTCGGGGAAGAGCCCGAAGCCCGAGCGCAGCGCTCCCGCCCCCGCGCCCAAGGCCCCGGAGAAGGGGAAGGGCAACGGAAACGGCAGCACCACCGGTTCCGGATCCGAAGCCACCGCCGAGGCCACCGTCCTGGCCCTGGTGAACCAGGAACGGGCGAAGGCCGGCTGCTCCCCGGTCCGGGCCGACGCCTCGCTGGCCCTGCTCGCCGAGAACTTCAGCCAGGACATGGCCGCCCGCGGCTTCTTCGACCACACCGACCCGGACGGGGCGACCCCCTGGGACCGCGCCGAGAAGGCGGGCATCGACGGCCTGGGCGGCGAGAACATCGCGCGTGGCCAGACCGACGCCGAGTCGGTGATGGACTCCTGGATGAACAGCGAAGGCCACCGGGCGAACATACTCAACTGCAACTTCAAGACGCTGGGCGTCGGTGTTCACAGGGGTTCCGGCGGCCCCTGGTGGACTCAGAACTTCGGCTTCTGACCCCGCTTCCGCACCCCGTACGCACACAGCACGAAGGCCCCCGTCCACGGCGACGGGGGCCTTCGCTTTCGCGTATCGGTGCAGACGTGGGAGGTCAGACAGCGAGGGCTTCCCGGCCCGACGTGAAGACCTTGGCGGTTTGCGCGACACGGCGCCCGAGGTGCTCGGCGGTGGCGATGTCCGCCTTGTGCACGCCCTCCGGGCCCTCGTCGGAATTGGTCTGGGCGCCGGCGCCGGAGAAGAAGCCGAGGCGGTTGAGGTCGTTCTCGGAACCCTCGGCGGAGTTCCAGCCGGGCTTGAGGCCGAGATTCACCCAGTGCATGGCGTGCTGGGCGGCGAGCGTCTGGAAGAACTGGAGCGTGTGCAGCTTGTCGCCGCTCTTCGAGCCGGAATTGGTGAAGCCCGCGGCGAGCTTGTCCTGCCAGGCCCCGGTGAACCAGCGCTTGGAGGTCTCCTCGGCGAACCGGTGGAAGGCGCCGGACGCGGTCCCCATGTAGGTGGGCGAGCCGAAGACGATCGCGTCGGAGGCGTCGAGCAGCTCCCACTGGTCGTCGGTGATCCCGTCGACGTTGATCAGGTGGACGACGGCGCCGGCGTCGGCGGCACCGCCCCGGACGGCCTCGGCGATGACGGCCGTGTGACCGAAGCCGGAGTGGTAGGCAATCGAGACGACGGGCGGAACAGCGGGGGTGGTCACGGTGACGGTCTCCTCGTCGGGGCTTCTGCTCAACAGCTGACACCAGAAGGAAAGCACTAACCTCTAGATAGCGCAATCTAAAAGTTAGCGCTGTCTCGGAGTACGCTGGCGCCATGGACAGCACAGCGCAGCAGACCTGCGGCGACTTCGCGTTCGACGTGTTCTCCCGGCTCTGCCCGTCGCGCGGCACGCTGGAGGACGTGACGGGACGCTGGGGCAGCCTGACCATCGGTGCCCTGCGGGAAGGCGGCACTCTGCGCTTCAGCGAGCTGCGCCGCCGGGTCGACGGGGTGAGCGAGAAGATGCTGTCCCAGACGCTGCACGCGCTGGAGCGCGACGGCCTCGTCAGCAGGCAGGCGCAGCCGGTCAACCCGCCGCGCGTGGACTATGAGCTGACGCCGCTGGGGCAGGAGATCGGAGAACGGCTGCTCGCCCTCATCGAGCTGGTGGAGGGGCGCATGCCGGAGGTACTGACGGCGCGGTCGCGTTACGACGAGACGCGCGGCGACCGAGGGGCGCGCGTAGCGCTCTACTGAGGGCGGCGGGAGACGGGCGGGCGCTGACAGCGCGGGCAGAAGTAGCTGGAGCGGTTCATCCAGGGACGCCGGCGCATCGCCGTACCGCAGCGACGGCAGGGCTCGTCCTCACGCCCGTACGCGTCCAGGGACCGCTCGAAGTAGCCCGACTCGCCGTTCACATTGACGTAGAGGCTGTCGAAGCTGGTGCCGCCGACGGCGAGCGCGGCGTTCATGACGTCCCGGGCGTGACCGAGGAGCTCGGTCGCGCGGGGGCGCGTGAGGGTCGCGGTGGGGCGCTCGTAGTGCAGCCGCGCGCGCCACAGCGCCTCGTCCGCGTAGATGTTGCCGACGCCGCTGATCAGCGACTGGTCGAGCAGGGCGCGCTTGACGGTCGTACGGCGCAGGCGCAGCGCCGCGTAGAACGCGTCGTCGTCGAAGAGCGGGTCCAGGGGGTCACGCGCGATGTGCGCGATGACGTCGGGAAGCCCGTCCGGGGAGTTGTCGTGCAGCGAGAGCCCGCCGAAGGTGCGCTGGTCGACGAAGCGCAGCTCCGTACCGAGCACATCGTCGAAGCGGACGCGGATGCGCAGGTGCTTCTCGTCGGGGGCGGACTCGGGCTGCACGAGCAGCTGGCCGCTCATCCCGAGGTGGCCGAGGACGGAGGCGTCGGTGTCTTCGAGCGGCAGCCACAGGTACTTGCCGCGGCGGCGGGCGGCCCCGATGCGGTGCCCCTTGAGGCGTACGGCGAAATCCTCACCACCCGCGAGGTGGCGGCGTACGGACCGGGGGTGCAGCACCTGCACTTCGGAGACGGTACGGCCGGTGACCCAGCGCTCCAGCCCACGCCGGACGACTTCGACTTCGGGCAGCTCAGGCACGGATGCAGCATACCGCTGTGCCCCCTGCCGGAATCCGGCAGGGGGCACAGCGGGCAGTGCTTGCGTGACTCAGGCAGTGGCCGGAGCCGACGGCGCGGTCGCTTCGTCGGCCGTGGCCGTCACGGGCGTCGGCTCGGCGGATGCCGCGGCCCCCGCCTCGCGCTCGTCCGCAGCCGCGCGTATGGCGCGCCACGCGGACTCCGCCGCCTGCTGTTCCGCTTCCTTCTTGCTGCGGCCGGTGCCGGTGCCGTACGAGACACCACCGACGCGGGCAGCAGCAGTGAAGGTCTTCTCGTGGTCGGGTCCGGTCTCCGAGACGAGGTACTCGGGTACGCCGAGGCCCTCGCTCGCGGTGAGTTCCTGGAGACTGGTCTTCCAGTCCAGGCCCGCACCGAGGCTCGAAGACTTCTCGATCAGCGGATCGAAGAGCCGGTGCACCAGTTCCGATGCGGCTTCGAGACCCTGGTCGAGGTAGACCGCACCGATCACCGCTTCGAGGGTGTCGGCCAGGATGGATGCCTTGTCCCTGCCGCCCGTGCCCTCTTCGCCCCGGCCGAGCCGGATGAAGGAGCCGAGTTCGAGGCCGCGGCCCACCTCCGCGAGTGCACGAGAATTGACCACCGCGGCCCGCAGTTTGGCCAGCTGGCCTTCCGGCAGATCGGGGTGGGTCCGGTACAGCGTGTCCGTGACCACCAGGCCGAGCACGGAGTCCCCGAGGAACTCCAGGCGCTCGTTGGTGGGCAGACCGCCGTTCTCGTACGCGTACGAACGATGGGTCAGCGCACGCACCAGAAGGGCGGACTCGAGCTGATACCCGAGCCGCCCTTCCAGAAGCGTGTGGGACGAGGCCGTGTTCTCCGCCGGCTTCTTGGCGTTGTCCGCCTTGGCGTCAGACATCGTGCCTCTCACCAGCCGCTCAGACCTCGAGGACCTGGCGCTTGTTGTACGTGCCGCAGCTCGGGCACGCGATGTGCTGGAGCTTCGGCTCCTGGCAACGCTCACACGAAACCAGGGTGGGGACCGCAGCCTTCCACTGCGACCGGCGGTGGCGCGTGTTGCTGCGCGACATCTTCCGCTTCGGAACAGCCACGGCTACTTCTCCTGCTTCTCGTCGACGCCCGACTCGGCGGCGTCGCCAGTGTTGTCCTTCTCGCCGTCCTGGATGGTCCCGGCGAGTCCTTGCAGTGCCGCCCAACGGATGTCGACGGCGTCATGGTTGTGATCGGGGTCCTCTTCCAGCCTGATCCCGCACTGCGGGCACAGGCCGGGGCAGTCCTCCCGGCACACCGGCTGCATCGGCAGTGCAAGCACCACCGCATCACGCAGCACGGACTCGAGGTCGAACAGGCCGTCCTCGAGGTAGAGCGTGTCCTCGTCGTCCTCGTCGTCGTCGGCCGGTTCCGCTTTTGCGCGGCCCCGGTCATCGGCGGCAGGGTACGAGAACATCTCCTGGAAGTCCGCTGCAACGTCGAGCTCCAGCGGCTCCAGACACCTTACGCACTCCCCCTTGGCCGTCGCACGGGCGGTGCCTGTGACAAGCACCCCTTCCATGACGGATTCGAGGCGGAGCTTGAGATCCACCGGTGCGCCCTCGGGCACTCCGATGACCCCGTCGAGACCGAGGTCCTTGGGGGCGCCCACCGAGCGGGTCAGCCGCTGGAGCGCACCGGGACGCCGGCCCAGCTCGTGTGTGTCGAACACGAGGGGGTTGCGGTGGTCGAGGTGGGCGTTCAGGGGTCTTCCTGCTTTCGGTTCGCTGTGGGGGGCCACCATGTCGCTGTCGCGGAAGCGAAGCGGGCAGCAGTGATCGCGGGCATACGCGCGACCGAAGAGCCAGGATACTTGACGCTTCGCTCAGGGCCCAATCCGGACCCCGGCGCCCTACCGCCCCTGTTCGTACTCCCGCAGCTGATCGAGGTCGATCATGCTGGTGTCGAAGAGGCTGGTCTCGTCGAGCGCGGCCTGTTGCTGCTGGGGCTGCCCGGTCATCTCCGGCTGCCCGCCGTAGCCCTGGTCGTAGCCCTGCTGCTGGTAGGCGTAGGGGTCCTGCTGCTGGTACGCGTACGGATCGTGCTGCTGCTCGGCGTACGGGTCCTGCGGCTGCTGGTACGTGTAGGGGTCCTGCTGCTGCTGGTACGCGTACGGGTCGTACGGCTGCTGCGCGGGGATCTGCGGCGCGTGCACGGCCTGCTGCGGCTCGGCCAGGTCGGCGAGGAAGTCCGCGTCGCTGCTGTGCTGCTGCCCCGCCTCGTCCTGGGCCACCATGTGGGCGCCGAGCTCGTCCGAAGCCACCCGTCCGTGCAGTTTCTGCCGGCCGCGGCCGACCGCGTCGAGGGTCTTGGAGAGCACGGCCTCGAAGGCACCGAGCTTGGTGTCGACGTACTCGTCCGCGCGCCGCCTCAGCGTCTCCGGGTCGTGGCTGCGCTCCGGGGCCTCCTCGTCGACGTAACCGTGGTCGTCCAGACCGGGGCCCCTGCCGAGCAGCTTCTCGCGGCCGCGGTCGACGGAGCCGAGGGTCTTGGTGAGGACGACTTCGAAGTTGGCGAGCTTGGAGTCGACGTACTCGTCGGCCTCGGCGCGGATCTCCTCCGCCTCACGGCGGGCCTCGCCGAGGATGCGGTCGGCCTCCTCCTGGGAACGCCGGGCGATCTCGGTGTCGGAGATCAGCGAACCGCGCTGGGCGTGCGCCGACTCGATGATTCGCTCGGCCTCCTGACGGGCCTGCTCGGCCAGCTGCTCGCGGTCGCCGATCAGCTCCTGGGCCTGCGCGAGGGAGCCGGGGAGGGCTTGGCGCACCTCTTCGAGCATCGACAGGAGATCGGCGCGGTTGACCACGCACGAGGCCGACATGGGCATGGACCGGGCGCTGCCGACCGCCTCGACGATCTCGTCGAGCTTCTTCTGCACGTCCACCGTGTGCTCGCCACCTGTTCTTCCGGCTGGAGACGGACGGGACGACTGTACGGGCAGTCGGCCCCCGTCCGACACCTGGTGACGTTCCGTCAGATCGTCACTTCTTCGCGAGACGCTCGGTGAGCGCGCCGAGGACCCTCGGGGGGACCAGGTGGGAGACGTCGCCGCCCCAGGCCGCGACCTCCTTGACCAGGCTGGAGGAGAGGAAGCTGTAGGTGGGGTTGGTGGGGACGAACAGGGTCTCGACGCCCGAGAGGCCGTTGTTCATCTGGGCCATCTGCAGCTCGTAGTCGAAGTCGCTGACCGCGCGCAGGCCCTTCACGATGGCCGGGATGTCGCGCTCCTTGCAGAAGTCGACGAGGAGGCCGTGGAAGGACTCGACCTCGACGTTGCCGAACTCGGCGGTGATCTCACGGATCAGGTCGATCCGTTCCTCGATCGTGAACAGTCCCTGCTTCGACTGGTTGATCATCACCGCGACGTGTACGACGTCGTACAGCTTGGAGGCGCGGGCAATGATGTCGAGATGTCCATTGGTGATCGGGTCGAATGACCCGGGACAGACTGCGCGGCGCATCTGAAGTCCCTCGCTCTCCGGTCCGGTCATCGTGCGTCTTCGCACGTAGCGGCGGCGCGACCGTACCAAAGCGTCCCCTCGCCGTAGCGACGGGCCCGCAGTGGCTCGAATCCCTTGGGCCACTTGAATTCGCCGCCTCTTGTGCTGCGCTCCACGGTGGCGACGGCATCGTCCGTGAGCCAGCCCTGGGTGCGGAGTGTGAGGAGGATCTCGCGAAGATCGTCGTCGGTGACGGCGTACGGCGGGTCGAGGAACACCACGTCGTACGGCGTTTCGGGGGCCGGGCCCGTGACGATCTGCTCCGCCTTGCCCGCCCTGACCTCGGCGCCGGGCAGGCCGAGCGTACGGACGTTGTCCCGGACGGTACGGGCGGCCCTGCTGTCGGCCTCGACGAGCAGGGCGTGCACGGCGCCGCGGGACAGCGCCTCCAGGCCCACGGCGCCCGAGCCCGCGTACAGGTCGGCGATCCTGGTGCCTTCGAGCGTGCCGAGCAGCGACTCCCAGGTGGAGAAGAGGCCCTCGCGCGCGCGGTCGGATGTGGGGCGGGTGCCGTTGCCCGGCGGGACGGCCAGGCGGCGTCCGCCGGCCGTGCCGGCGATCACGCGGGTCATGGGTGTCGGGTCCTAGGGTCGTGTGCGGTGGACGGGTCATGAGCGGAGGGGATACCGCTCCACTCATTGTCAGCCCTTGTCGAGATACTGCTCCCTCTCCTTGTCGAGAAGAGCGTCGAGGGCGGTGCGCAGCTCGGGGAGCCGTTCGAGCTCGGGGTCGTCGGCGACGACCGCGACGGCCTCCTCGCGGGCCGCCACGATGACCTCCTCGTCCTCGATGACGGCGAGCATCCGCAGGGACGATCTGACACCGGACTGGGCCTGGCCGAGTACGTCGCCCTCACGGCGCTGTTCGAGATCGATGCGGGACAGCTCGAAGCCGTCGAGGGTGGCGGCCACCGCGGAGAGGCGGGCGCGGGCCGGGCTCGCCTCGTGCGCCTCGCTGACCAGCAGACACAGCCCGGGGGCCGCGCCGCGCCCCACCCGGCCGCGCAGCTGGTGCAGCTGCGACACGCCGAACCGGTCGGCGTCCATGATCACCATCGCGGTGGCGTTGGGGACGTTCACGCCGACCTCGATGACGGTGGTGGCGACCAGGACGTCCGTCTCGCCCGCGGAGAAGCGGCGCATCACGGCGTCCTTGTCGTCGGGCTGCATCCGTCCGTGCAGGACTTCGACGCGCAGGCCCTTGAGCGGCCCGGCGGCGATCTGCTCGGCGATCTCCAGGACCGCGAGCGGCGGCCGCTTCTCGGGGTCCTCCTCGGCCTGCTTCTTCTTGGCGGCCCCGGCGGCCTTCGGGTCGTCGTCGCCGTCGCCGATGCGGGGGCAGACGACGTACGCCTGGTGTCCGTTCTCCACTTCCTCGCGCACGCGCTCCCACGCGCGGGCGAGGAAGTGCGGCTTGTCCTTGGCGGGGACGACGTGGGTGGCGATGGGCGAGCGGCCGGCCGGAAGCTGGTCGAGGACCGAGGTCTCCAGATCCCCGAAGACGGTCATCGCGACCGTGCGCGGGATCGGGGTCGCCGTCATCACCAGCAGGTGCGGGGGCTGCTTGCCCTTGGAGCGCAGGGCGTCGCGCTGCTCGACGCCGAAGCGGTGCTGCTCGTCGACGACGACCAGGCCGAGGTCGTGGAACTGCACCTTGTCCTCGATCAGCGCGTGCGTACCGATGACGACGCCCGCCTCGCCCGTCACCAGGTCGAGGAGGGCCTGGCGGCGGGCGGGCACGCCCATGGAGCCGGTGAGCAGTACGACCTTGGTGCCCTGCTCCGCGCCGCCGAGCATGCCGCCCTCGGCCAGCTCGCCCATCATCTCGGTGATCGACCGGTGGTGCTGCTGGGCGAGCACCTCGGTGGGCGCGAGCATCGCGGCCTGGCCGCCCGCGTCGACGACGGCGAGCATGGCGCGCAGCGCGACCATGGTCTTGCCGCTGCCGACCTCGCCCTGGAGGAGGCGGTGCATGGGGTGGTCGGTGGCCAGGTCGTCGAAGATCTCCTTGGAGACCTTCTGCTGGCCGTCGGTGAGGGTGAAGGGCAGCTTGGCGTCGAACGCGTCGAGCAGGCCGCCGGGGGCGGGCCTGCGGGCGACGGCCGGGAGCTGGGTGTCGGCGAACCGGCGCCGGGCGAGCGCCACCTGGAGGACGAACGCCTCGTCCCACTTGAGACGGTCCCGCGCCTCGGCGATGTCCGCCTTCGTGCGCGGGCGGTGGACCTTGCGGAACGCGTCGGGCAGGTCGGTGAGCCCGCGGTCCCGGCGCAGGGCGGGCGGCAGGGGGTCGGCGATCCCCTGCCAGTCGGTGGCCTCCATCGAGGCCAGGACCACGTCGACCGTCTTGGCGATCTTCCAGCTCTCCATCTGGGAGCAGGCCGGGTAGAGCGGGATCAGCTGGTTCGCCCAGGCTTCGACGGCATCGGCGCCGCTGTCCTTGCCGAGCATTTCGTACGCCGGGTGGGAGAGCTGGCGGATGTTGCGGAACATGCCGACCTTGCCGGAGAACATGCCGCGGCGGCCCGGCAGCAGTTCCTTCTGGTGGTGGTAGATCGACTTGCCGAAGAAGACCAGCTGGAGCCGTCCGCTGCCGTCGGTGAGGGTCACCTCCAGGCGCTGGCCCTTGCCGTTGTTGAACCGCAGGACCCGGGCGTCGGCGACCTGGGCGACCACGGTGGCGTGCTCGTCGAGCGGGATGTCGGCGAGCTGGGTCAGCTCACCGCGCTCGGCGTACCGCCGGGGGTAGTGGTGCAGCAGGTCACCGACCGTGTGCAGGTCGAGGTGCTCGGCCATCACCTTCGCGGTGGTGCCGCCGAGCGTCTTCTTGAGTGGTTCGTCGAGCGCGGGCACGGGACCCATTGCACACCACGCCACTGACAACAAGCCACGCTCCCCCGCGGGAGGCGCCGCTCCCGGGGCCGGACGGGCGGGAAAAGCGCTACTCGACGCCGATCAGGAGGGGGGACGACTGGCGGCCGCCGTCGTACGCCACCGTGTCCACCGCCAGGTGGGACTCCCGGACGTGCGCCTCCAGGTACTCCGCCAGGCCCTCCGGCGCCGCCTCCCCCAGGACCAGGGTGACCATTTCGCCGCCCGCCGCCAGCATCCGGTCCAGGACCGTGCGGGCCGCCGCCGTCAGGTCGGAGCCGATCACGACCACGTCGCCGTCGATCAGGCCGAGCACGTCGCCGGCCTGGCAGATGCCGGCCATCGTCCAGGACTGGCGTTCGGCGACGGTCAGTTCGCCGTAGCGGGTGGCGCCGGCCGCCGACGTCATCGCGACGACGTCCTCGTCGAAGCGGCGCTCCGGTTCGTGGACGGCGAGGGCCGCGATGCCCTGGACCGCCGCGCGGGTCGGGATGAGGGCGACCCGTACCCCTTCGGCACGGACCTGTTCCGCCGCCGCGGCCGCGGTGTGCCGCAGGTCGGCGTCGTTGGGCAGCAGGACGACCTCGCGCGCGTGGGCGCGCCGGATCGCCTCCGCCAGTTCCCCGCTCGCGGGCGGCTCCCCCGGGCGCGCGAGCACCGTGGTCGCGCCGGCCTCCGCGCACAGTCCCGCGAGGCCTTCGCCGGGGACGACCGCGACGACCGCGCGCTGGGCGCGTTCCCGGGGCGGCGCGATCCGGTCGGCGGCGAAGTGCGTGATGCGGATCCGGTACGGCCGACCGGCCTCGACGCCCGCCTCCACCGCGGCGCCCGCGTCGTCGACGTGCACGTGCACGTTCCACAGGCCGTCGCCGCCGACGACGACGAGCGAGTCCCCGAGTCCGTCGAGCCGGGTCCGCAGCCGGGCCACCGCCGCGTCGTCCGCCTCCAGGAGGTAGATCACCTCGAAGGCGGGGCCGCCCTCCGGCACCGCGTCCGCCCGCTCCACGTCCGCCGGGCAGCCGTCGGCGGCGGGCAGCGGCGCGGGCGCTTCCCGTTTGCGTACGGCGACGGCCTCGCCCGAGACCGCTTCGACCAGGGCGCCGAGCACGGCCACCAGACCCCGCCCGCCCGCGTCGACGACGCCCGCGCGGCCGAGCACGGCCAGCTGGTGGGGGGTCGCGTCGAGTGCGGTGCGCGCCCCTTCGTACGCCGCGCGCGCCACCTCGGCGGGGGTGGTGCCCGTGCTCCCGGCGGCCGTGGCGGCGGCGGTGGCGACGGTGAGGACCGTGCCTTCGACGGGGTGCGCGACCGCCTGGTACGCCGATTCGGCGGCCCTGCGCAGCGCGCGGCGCAGACCGTCGGCGTCGGCGGCGCCGACGGACAGCACCTGCGCCATGCCGCGCAGCAGCTGCGCCAGGATGGTTCCCGAATTGCCCCGGGCGCCGATGAGGGCGCCGTGCGCCATCGCCCGTACCGCGTCCGCGAGAGCGGGCCCCGGGGCCTGCGCGGCTGCGGCGCCGGTGACGGTCTCGTGCGCGGTGAAGACCGCTTCGACGGCCTGGGCGGCGGATTCCACGGTCAGGTAGAGGTTGGTGCCGGTGTCCCCGTCCGCGACCGGGTAGACGTTGATCGCGTCGATTTCCTCGCGGGCCCTGCCCAGCGCCTCCAGGGCCAGCGAGCACCAGGTGCGTACCGCGACGGCGTCGAGGGTCTGCGGCACCTGGCGTCCTCCTTGAGAGCGGGTTGCACCGCAGGGTAGTCGCGCGATGCGCCGCGCAGGAGGCGGGGGCGGAGCCGGGGGACCGGACGGGGGGCCCGGGAGCCGTGGTAGTTTCGTTGTACGGGAGCAGCCGATGTATGCTGCTCCGGTTGCCCGATGAAAATCGGGACTTTCCCCCGGCTACGCCACTCGATTCTTCGATCCCGGCATGCCGGGATCCCTGTAAGTGCATCTGAAGTCTTTGGAGTGACCCGTGGCTGCCAACTGCGACGTCTGCGGCAAGGGGCCGGGCTTCGGCAACAACATTTCGCACTCGCACCGCCGTACGTCCCGTCGCTGGAACCCCAACATCCAGCGCGTGCGTGCAGTGGTCGGTCGGACGCCGAAGCGGCTCAACGCCTGTACCTCGTGCATCAAGGCCGGCAAGGTCTCGCGCTGACGTAACGCCAAGCGCGGCCACCTGCTGGTTGCTTAAGAACCGGCTCACCCTCGCGGTGGGCCGGTTCTTTTTTGTATCCGGACAAGCCCCGGTGCCTCGCTGACCTGCCGGGGGCGCCGAAGGGCTACTCCTGGCTGTTCCTGAGCCGCCAGCCGTGGTCGACCGGCCCGATCCCCGCACCGAGCGCGAACCCGGCGGCGATGGCCTCGGTCACGTACTCCTTGGCGGCGGCCACGGCCTGCGGCACGTCGAGCCCCTTCGCCAGACCCGAGGCGATCGCGGAGGCCAGCGTGCAGCCCGTCCCGTGGGTGTGCCGGTTGTCGTGCCGGGGAGCTCGGAGCCAGTGCTCCTCGGTGCCGTCCGTCAGGAGGTCCACCGCGTCGCCCGGCAGGTGCCCGCCCTTGACCAGCACCCAGCGGGGCCCGAATTCGAGCAGCGCTCCGGCCGCCCGCCGCAGACCAGCCTCGGACTCGACGCGTACGCCGGTGAGCTGGGCCACCTCGTCGAGGTTCGGGGTGGCGACGGTCGCCGTGGGCAGGAGCTTCGTCCGTACGGATTCGAGGGCCGAGGCGGCGAGCAGCGGGTCGCCGTGCTTGGAGACGCCCACCGGGTCGACGACCACCGGGGCCTCGGTCCCGGCCAGCAGTTCGGCGACCGTCCCGACGAGTTCGGCCGAGGACAGCATTCCGGTCTTCACGGCCTGTACGCCGATGTCGTCGACGACGCTGCGGTACTGGGCCCGTACGGCCTCCACCGGCAGGTCCCAGACGCCTTGCACGCCCAGGGAGTTCTGCGCCGTCACCGCGGTGAGCACGCTCATGCCGTGCACACCGAGGGCCAGCATCGTCTTGAGGTCGGCCTGGATGCCCGCACCGCCGCCGGAGTCGGATCCGGCGACGGTGAGGACGCAAGGAAGTATTCGCATACCTGTGAATCTAGTACGCCCCGGCTACGGGGCGGTCTCGATGTCGCCGAAGTGATCGTCCCCGAAGTGGTCCCAGCCGCCCTTGCTCGTCCAGGGCGCCCCGTCGACCGTCACCTGCGGCAGCGCCGACGGATTGAGGACCTCGCCGATCACCTTCCAGCGGGCGGGCAGCTTCGTGTCCGGCGGGAACGTCGCCACGATGGCGTGGTCCTCTCCCCCGGTCAGCACCCACTGGAGCGGGTCCACGCCCACCGCCTGCCCGATGTCCGACATCTGGCTCGGGATGTCGATGAGCCCGGACCGCAGGTCGATGCGGACCTTGCTGGCCTGCGCGATGTGCCCGAGGTCGGCGACGAGCCCGTCACTGACGTCGGTCATGGCGGTGGCGCCGAGCCCGGCCGCCGCGGGGCCGGCGTGGTACGGCGGCTCGGGGCGCCGGTGCGCCTCGACGAAGGCGCGCGGCGAGCGGAAGCCGCGCGAGAGGACCGCGAGTCCGGCCGCCGACCAGCCCAACCAGCCGGTGACGGCGACGACATCGCCGGGCTGGGCGCCGGACCGGGTCACCGGTTCGTGGTTGCGCAGATCGCCGAGCGCGGTGATCGCCACGGTGATGGTCTCGCCGCGTACGACGTCACCGCCGACGACGGCCGCGCCCGCGACCTGGCATTCGTCCCTGATGCCGTCCATGAGTTCGGTCGGCCAGCTGACCGGGAGTTCGGCGGGGACGACCAGGCCGAGGAGCAGCGCGGTCGGAACCGCGCCCATGGCGGCGATGTCGGCGAGGTTCTGGGCCGCGGCCTTGCGGCCCACGTCGTACGCCGTCGACCAGTCGCGCCGGAAGTGGCGTCCCTCGAGCAGGATGTCCGTACTCGCCACGACCCGCCGGTCGGGTGCGGCCACGACGGCGGCGTCGTCGCCGGGCCCCAGCCGTACCGCCGGGGTGGTGGTGAGCCGGGAGGTGAGCTTGTCGATGAGCCCGAACTCCCCCAGTTCACCCACAGTGCCCTTCATGGATGTGCCCCTTCTGCCCCAGTGCGCTTGCGGTCGCGAGCCATCACTGCTGTAGGTACCGTCAACACATACGTCAACTTCTGATCTCCGTACGCCACGCGCCGGACGACGACGGCCGCGCAGGTCTCCCCGCTGCCCGCGACGACGCGATACGGTGGCGTCTCTTTCCCCCCACATGATCCTCGTGGCCGCCCTGGAGGTTCCGTGGTACAGGCGTACATCCTCATTCAGACCGAGGTGGGCAAGGCGTCGACCGTCGCCGACCTCATCGGCAAGATTCCGGGAGTGATCCAGGCCGAGGACGTGACCGGACCCTACGACGTGATCGTGCGCGCGCAGGCCGACACCGTGGACGAACTCGGCCGCATGGTGGTCGCCAAGATCCAGCAAGTGGACGGCATCACCCGCACGCTGACCTGCCCGGTCGTGCACCTCTAGCCCCCGTCTACCCTTGGCCGGTGACCACTTCCCGCCGGCTGCTGTCGCTGTCGTCCGCCGCCCTGCTGCTTGCCGCATCCGGCTGCTCCTTCACGGACGGTGCCGTGGCGGTCCCGGTTCCCGCCCCGTCCTCGCGAGAGGCCGAGGTGTGCCGGGCGCTGCACCGTGAGCTGCCCGAGACCGTCGACGGGCAGGAGCGGCGCACCGCCGACCCGGAGTCGGACCTCACCGCCGTATGGGGGGATCCGGCGATCGTACTGCGCTGCGGCGTCCCCCGGCCGGAGAAGATGAGCGATCCGCAGGCGCAGGGGGTGGAGGCGGACGGCGTCAACTGGATGCTGGAACGGCAGGAGGACGGCGGCCCGCGGTTCACCACCACGTACCGCGAGGCGTACGTCGAAGTCACGTTCCCCGCGAAGTACGCCCACGACGTCACGCCGTTGGCGGCCTTCGCGGGGCCGGTGGAGAAGACGGTGCCGGACAGCCTCTAGCGCTGCCGCCCGGCCCCCGTCGTCAGCGCAGTCCCGTCGGGCGGCGCAGGGCGGCCTGGATCAGCCGGTCGACGAGCTCCGGGTAGGACACCCCGGTCTCCTGCCACATCCGCGGGTACATGGAGATCGGCGTGAAGCCCGGCATCGTGTTGATCTCGTTGATGACGAACTCGCCGCTGTCGAGCAGGAAGAAGTCGGCCCGTACGAGACCTTCGCAGGACGCGGCGTCGAACGCCTCGACCGCGAGCCGCCGCACCTCGGCGGTCTGCTCCTCGGTCAGCGGCGCGGGCACCAGACCGGCCGCCGAGTCGATGTACTTCGCCTCGAAGTCGTAGAAGTCGTGGGCCGTGACGGGCGGGATCTCGGCGGGCACGCTCGCGCGCGGCCCGTCCTCGAACTCCAGCACACCGCACTCGATCTCGCGGCCGCGCAGCAGCGACTCGACGAGGATCTTGGGGTCGTGGCGCTGCGCCTCCTCGATCGCCGCGTCGAGGCCGGACAGGTCGTCCACCTTGGTGATGCCCATCGAGGAGCCGCCGCGGGCGGGCTTCACGAAGAGCGGCCAGCCGTGCTCGCCGGCGAAGTCGACGATCTTCTTGCGGGCGGCGGAAGGATCGTTTTCCCACTCCCGGGGACGGATGACCTCGTACGGGCCGACCGGCAGCCCGAAGGAGAGGAACACCCGCTTCATGTACTCCTTGTCCTGGCCGACGGCCGAGGCGAGCACACCGGAGCCGACGTACGGGACACCGGAGAGCTCCAGGAGGCCCTGGAGGGTGCCGTCCTCGCCGTACGGGCCGTGCAGCATGGGGAAGACCACGTCGACCTCGCCCAGCGCCTTGGGCACCGAGCCCGGCTCGCTGTAGACGACTTCGCGGCTGCTCGGGTCGACCGAGAGCACCACGCCGCCCTCGGTCGACTCGGCGAGGTTCTCGACGCTCGGCAGCGTCCGGTCGGCGATGGCCATCCGGTCGGGCTCGTCGGCGGTCAGCGCCCAGCGGCCGTCCGTCGTGATGCCGATCGGCAGTACGTCGTACTTCTCCCGGTCGATGGACCGCAGTACGGCGCCGGCCGTGACGACCGAGATGGCGTGCTCGGAGCTGCGACCGCCGAAGACGACGGCCACCCGCGGCTTGCGGGACTCCTGCGCAGGGCTCTGGGGGAGGTTCTCGCTGCTCATATCGGGTTGAGACTACCGTGCACATCCGGTGCCGGGGAGTGCGGGCGCGACGCGGCGTGCTGCCCGGCCCCCCCGGGACCGGTGGCCGCAGGCCGCCGCGGCGCCTCGAAGCCCGCGAAGCGGCGCGAGAGGTGCCGGGAGAAGGGGTCAGCGGCGCTCGGGCTTGGCGCTGCGTGACATCAGCTCCTTCAGTGCCACGATCGGCGGCTTCCCGTGGTGGACGATGTCGACGACCGTGTCCGTGATCGGCATGTCGACGCCGTGGCGGCGGGCCAGATCGGCCACCGACTCGCACGATTTGACGCCCTCCGCGGTCTGCTTGGTGACCGCGATGGTCTCTCCGAGCGTCATTCCGCGGCCGAGGTTGGTGCCGAAGGTGTGGTTGCGCGAGAGCGGCGACGAGCAGGTGGCGACCAGGTCCCCGAGGCCGGCGAGACCGGCGAAGGTCAGCGGGTCGGCTCCCATCGCCAGGCCCAGGCGGGTCGTTTCGGCGAGGCCGCGGGTGATGAGCGAGCCCTTGGCGTTGTCGCCCAGGCCCATGCCGTCCGCGATGCCGACGGCGAGGCCGATGACGTTCTTGACCGCGCCGCCGAGTTCGCAGCCGACGACGTCGGTGTTGGTGTACGGGCGGAAGTACGGGGTGTGGCAGACGGACTGGAGCCGGGTGGCCACCGATTCGTCGCGGCAGGCGACGACCGCGGCGGCGGGCATCCTGGCCACGATCTCCTTGGCGAGGTTGGGTCCTGTGACCACCGCGACCCTCTCGGCCGGCGCCTTGGCGACCTCCTCGATCACCTCGCTCATCCGCTTGGCGGTGCCGAGTTCGACGCCCTTCATGAGGGAGACGAGGACGGTGTCGGCGGGCAGCAGCGGCGCCCACGCGGCGAGGTTGGCGCGCAGCGTCTGCGAGGGGACGGCGAGCACCGTGAAGTCGGCGCCCTCGGCGGCCTCGGCCGGGTCGGTGGTGGCGCGCATCGCGCCGGGCAGCTCGACGCCCGGGAAATAGTCGGGGTTCGTGCGGCCGTTGTTGATGGCGTCGGCGACTTCGGAGCGGCGGCCCCAGAGGGTCACCTCACAGCCCGCGTCGGCCAGCACCATGCCGAAGGCCGTGCCCCAGGAGCCTGTTCCGAATACGGCCGCCCTGACCGGCTGGCGTGTCACTTTGCGCTCTCTCCCTCGGCCTTTCGGCGCTGCTGCGCGCGGGCCCTGCGATGGTCGTACGGCTCGGCGGGCACGGGCTCGCCGCGCAGCTCGGCGAGCTGCTGGGTGATGGCGGACATGATGGTCTCGGTCGCCTCGCGCAGCAGCTCGGGCGTCGGTTCCTTGTCGTAGAACCGGTCCAGGTCGACCGGCGGACCCGCCTGCACCTGAAGCGTCTTGCGCGGGAAGAGCTGGAACCTGTTCTCCTTGGCGTACGGCGGCATCGCCAAGTTGGCGCCCCACTGGGCGACCGGGATGACGGGGGCCTTCGTCATGAGGGCCACGCGCGCCGCTCCGGTCTTTCCCGCCATCGGCCACATGTCGGGGTCGCGGGTGAGCGTGCCTTCGGGATAGAAGGCGACGCATTCGCCGCGCTCGATGGCGGCGACCGCCGCGCGGAAGGCGTCGAGTGCGTTGGTGGTCTCGCGGTAGACGGGGATCTGGCCCGTACCGCGCAGCATCATGCCGACGAAGGGGGTCTTGAAGAGGGCCGCCTTGGCCAGCAGCCGCGGAACGCGTCCGGTGTTGTACTGGAAGTGCCCGTAGGAGAGCGGGTCCAGGTACGAGTTGTGATTGACCGCGGTGATGAATCCGCCCTCGGCCGGAATGTTCTCCATTCCTCGCCAGTCCCGCTTGAACAGCACCACCAGCGGCGGTTTGGCGATGACCGCCGCCAAGCGGTACCAGAAGCCGATTCTGCGGCGGGACACTCGGACACCTTCCTCTAAGACCGGGCTGCTTGTACGTATGCGCCTGGTCAGCCGCACAAGTGTCGCTCCAGGTCCCCTGTCTGTCGAGAACACCGTACGCCCCGGACAGGGCCCCGGAGCCCCTGCCCGCCGTACGCGCAGGCCACAATGGGGGCCGACGCGCACTGGACGGAGGGCAGGCCACTGAACACGCTCCCGACCGCCTTCTGGTCCCTGGTCGTCCCCCTGAAACCCCTGTCGCTGGCCAAGAGCAGGCTCTCTCCCACGGCGGGCGACACGTTGCGCCGGCGGCTCGCCCTGGCCTTCGCCGAGGACACCGTGGCCGCCGCGCTGGCCTGCTCCGCCGTACGGGATGTGGTGGTCGTCACGGACGACGCCCCCGCGGGCGCCGCCCTGGCCGCCCTCGGTGCGCGCATCGCGCCGGACACCCCGGCGGCGGGCCTCAACGCGGCGCTGGCGCACGGGGCGCGCGCGGTACGGGCGCTGCGGCCCCGCGCCGCCGTCGCGGCACTGAATGCCGATCTGCCGGCCCTGCGGCCCGCCGAATTGCAGCAGGTGCTCGAATATGCCGCCGCATTTCCGCGCGCATTTCTGTCGGACGCGGCCGGAATCGGCACAACACTGCTTTCCGCCGCGCCGGGGGTGGAATTGTCGCCGTTCTTCGGCGGCCCTTCGCGCGCCCGCCATTCGGCATCCGGGGCCCGGGAAATACCTCTCGCCGGAGTCGATTCCGTACGCCGGGACGTGGACACGGGCGACGATCTGCGGGCGGCCGTGACACTCGGCGTGGGCCCGCGCACGGCCCGGCTGAGCGCGGCGGTCACCGGCCGATACGCTGCGGTCATGCAGGCGACCGCGTACACGTACGACTCCGAGACCCGCAGCGGCAGTGTGCTGCTCGACGACGGCACCCCGGTGGACTTCGACGCCAAGGCCTTCGACGCGGGGGGCCTGCGGCTGCTGCGTCCCGGGCAGCGGGTGCGTATCGAGGGGGACGGCGAGGGAGCGGCGCTGCGCATCACCCTGGTGACCCTGCAGACGTTCTGACGGCCCCCGGACCGCCGGGGCCCCCGAGCCCGGCCCGGCGCGCCCCCGGGACACACCGCGGGCCGGGCTCCCCGTAGGGAGCCCGGCCCGGCGCGTGAGTCCTTGCTCTGCTGCTCCTACTTCCCGGCAGCGGTCTTCTTGGCGGTGGTCTTGCGCGCCGTGGCCTTCTTGGCGGGCGCCTTCTTCGCGGTGGCCTTCTTGGCCGGCGCGGTCTTCTTGGCGGCCGCGGGCGTGGCCTTCTTGGCGGTGCCCGTGGCCTTCTTGGCCGGGGTGGCCTTCTTCGCCGTCGCGGTGGTCTTCTTCGCGGCGCCCGTGGCCTTCTTGGCCGGGGTGGCCTTCTTCGCCGTCGCGGTGGTCTTCTTCGCGGCGCCCGTGGCCTTCTTCGCGGGGGCGGTCTTCTTCGCCGCGGCGGACGCCCTCTTGGTGGCGGCCTTCTTGGTCGCGGACTTGGCGATGGTGGGGGGAGGACCCGAAAGGCTGCCCTTGGGGGCCTTCTTGACGGCGACCTCGCCGCCCTTGGGGAGCTTCTTCGAACCGCTGACCAGGTCCTTGAAGCCCTGACCGGCGCGGAAGCGCGGAACCGAGGTCTTCTTGACCCGCACCCGCTCGCCCGTCTGCGGGTTGCGGGCGTAACGGGCCGGACGGTCGACCTTCTCGAACGATCCGAAGCCGGTGACCGAAACACGGTCGCCGGCGACCACTGCGCGGACGATCGCGTCGAGTACCGCGTCGACCGCGTCCGCGGCCTGCTGACGGCCGCCGACCTTGTCTGCAATCGCTTCTACGAGCTGCGCCTTGTTCACGTCTTCCCCTTCGGAGACATTGCCAGAACGAATGTGTTCAAGCTTTTTCGCACGTTAGGCAGATATATACCGCAAATCAAACACGAAACGGGCTAATCACCCTAGTGCCGCAACGAAGTAGACCTTGCGGGAGTTCCACAGGTCTCAGTCACCTTCAGGGAATCGACCCTCGTCGAGGTCCTTCATCAACCTGTCCAGGCGTCTTGCCGCACCGGCGAGATCGTGTTTCGCCGCGGCCGTTATGACCAGCAGCTTCCGGGTCAGCGCCATCCGTACGCCCTCCGGGACTTGCAGTGTGCGCACCGCTGTGTGTGCTTCTTTCAACCGGTCCGCGACCGCCTCGTAGAGCTCGAGTTGGCTGTCGCGTTCCATGCACCGATTGTGCCATCTGGGGCGAGTTGTCGCCTCCGGCGGGGGCAACTAGTGGAATTAGAGCCTCCAGAAGGCCCCGCAGCCATGATCCGCACCCACCCCATGTCCGGCTTCTACCACGGGAGTTGGGGCCGAAACGTGCTGTTGCCCCCCGCCGTGGACGGCGGGGGGCAACAGAGTGACGGGAAGGTGTCAGACCTGCACCGTGCTCGGCTTGAACGACGGCCTGCGGGCCTCGTAAGCCGCGATGTCGGGCTCGTTCTGGAGGGTGATGCTGATGTCGTCCAGACCGTTCAGCAACCTCCAGCGGGCGTTCTCGTCAAGCTCAAAATCAGCCGTAATGCCTTCGGCCCGCACCTGGCGGTCCTGGAGGTCCACGGTGATCTCGGCCGCGGGGTCCGCTTCGACGAGGTCCCAGAGCGCGTCGACGACCTTCTGGTCCAGTACGACGGTCAGCAGGCCGTTCTTGAGCGAGTTGCCGCGGAAGATGTCCGCGAACCGCGACGAGATCACGGCCTTGAAGCCGTAGTTCTGCAGGGCCCACACGGCGTGCTCGCGGGAGGATCCGGTGCCGAAGTCGGGGCCCGCCACCAGAACCGTGGCACCTTCCCGCTCGGGACGGTTGAGGACGAACTCCGGGTCCTTGCGCCAGGCCTCGAAGAGCCCGTCCTCGAAGCCGTCGCGGGTGACCTTCTTCAGCCAGTGGGCCGGGATGATCTGGTCGGTGTCGACGTTGCTGCGGCGCAGCGGAACGGCCCGGCCGGTGTGTGCGGTGAAAGCTTCCATGGCCATGTGATCAGGCCTCCACGAGCGTCGGAACGTCGGACAGGTCGACGGGCGCGGCCAGGTGGCCCAGCACCGCCGTCGCGGCGGCCACCTGCGGCGACACCAGGTGGGTGCGGCCGCCCTTGCCCTGCCTGCCCTCGAAGTTGCGGTTGGAGGTGGACGCGGAGCGCTCACCGGGGGCCAGCTGGTCGGGGTTCATGCCCAGGCACATCGAGCAGCCCGCGTGCCGCCATTCGGCCCCGGCGGCGGTGAACACCTTGTCCAGACCCTCCTCGATGGCCTGGAGCGCGACCCGCACGGAGCCCGGGACGATCAGCATCCGTACGCCGTCGGCGACTTTGCGGCCGTCCATCAGCGCGGCCGCGGCCCGCAGGTCCTCGATGCGGCCGTTGGTGCACGAACCTACGAAGACGGTGTCGACCTTGATGTCGCGCAGCGGCTGCCCCGCGGTCAACCCCATGTACTCCAGGGCCTTTTCGGCGGCGAAGCGCTCCGAAGGGTCCTCGTACGAAGCAGGGTCGGGGACGTTCGCCGACAGCGGCGCGCCCTGGCCCGGGTTGGTGCCCCAGGTGACGAACGGCGCCAGTGCGGCGGCGTCGATGACGACCTCCGCGTCGAAGACGGCGTCGTCGTCGGTGCGCAGCGTCTGCCAGTAGGCGACGGCGGCGTCCCAGTCCTTGCCCTGCGGGGCGTGCGCACGGCCCTGGAGGTAGTCGAAGGTGGTCTTGTCGGGGGCGATCATGCCCGCGCGCGCGCCGGCCTCGATCGACATGTTGCAGATGGTCATCCGGGCCTCCATCGAGAGCTTCTCGATGGCGGAGCCGCGGTATTCGAGCACGTAACCCTGACCGCCGCCGGTGCCGATCTTCGCGATGATCGCCAGGATCAGGTCCTTGGCGGTTACGTCGGCGGGCAGTTCGCCCTCGACCGTGATCGCCATGGTCTTCGGGGGCGCCATCGGCAGCGTCTGGGTGGCCAGGACGTGCTCCACCTGCGACGTACCGATGCCGAAGGCCAGCGCGCCGAACGCGCCGTGCGTGGAGGTGTGGCTGTCGCCGCAGACCACGGTGGTGCCGGGCTGGGTCAGGCCCAGCTGCGGTCCCACCACGTGGACGACGCCCTGCTCGACGTCGCCGAGCGGGTGCAGCCGTACGCCGAACTCCGCGCAGTTCTTGCGCAGCGTCTCCAGCTGTACCCGGGAGACCGGGTCCGCGATCGGCTTGTCGATGTCGAGGGTCGGGGTGTTGTGGTCCTCGGTGGCGATGGTGAGGTCGAGCCGCCGCACCTGGCGGCCGCTCTTGCGGAGGCCGTCGAAGGCCTGCGGGCTGGTCACCTCGTGCAGCAGGTGCAGATCGATGAAGAGGAGGTCCGGCTCGCCCTCGGCGCGCCTGACGACATGGTCGTCCCAGACCTTCTCCGCAAGTGTCCTACCCATCGCTTTCCCTTCGGCCGGCGTCTTCGCCGGCCCATCTAGAGATTCGGATCGCCCTCGCCTCGACCCCCGTACGGGGCGGTGACTGCGGGCCGTTGTGCGGCCTCCCCCCCAGATTCGCAAGTTCCCGGAAAAATTGAACTTGCGTTTCACAGAGTGAGACGCGAGTATCGACGCATGGACAACTCTAGCGGCGTCGGCGTTCTCGACAAGGCAGCTCTGGTACTGAGCGCTCTGGAGTCCGGTCCGGCCACCCTCGCCGGGCTGGTCGCGGCGACCGGGCTCGCACGACCCACGGCACACCGGCTCGCCGTGGCACTGGAACACCACCGGATGGTGGCGAGGGACATGCAGGGCCGGTTCATCCTGGGCCCGCGGCTGTCGGAACTGTCCGCCGCGGCGGGCGAGGACCGGCTGCTGGCCACGGCGGGCCCCGTGCTCACGCACCTGCGCGACGTGACCGGCGAGAGCGCCCAGCTCTACCGCCGCCAGGGCGACATGCGGATCTGTGTCGCCGCGGCGGAGCGGCTGTCCGGACTGCGGGACACCGTCCCGGTGGGCTCCACGCTCACCATGAAGGCGGGCTCGTCCGCCCAGATCCTGATGGCCTGGGAGGAGCCGGAGCGCCTGCACCGCGGCCTCCAGGGCGCCCGCTTCACGGCGACCGCCCTGTCCGGTGTACGCCGCCGGGGCTGGGCCCAGTCGATCGGCGAGCGCGAGCCGGGCGTGGCGTCGGTGTCGGCGCCGGTGCGCGGCCCGTCCAACCGCGTGGTCGCGGCCGTCTCGGTCTCCGGACCGATCGAGCGGCTGACCCGCCACCCGGGCCGGATGCACGCCCAGGCGGTCATCGACTCGGCAGCGCGCCTCTCGGAGGCACTGCGCCGCTCGGGCGGCTGAGGGCCGCAGGGGCCTGGTCGGGGGAGACCGGGGGCGGCCGAGGGCCCGGCCGGGGGGAGACCGGGGCGGCCGAGGACCTGTGAGCGGGCCGGTGCGCCGCCCCGCTCAGACGCGCTCGGCGTCGTTCTTCCCGCAGTACCGCAGCCGCAGCCTGGCGTCCACCGTGCGGATCTCCACCGATTCACAGAGGCTGCGCATCAGCCACAGCCCGTCGAACGGCCCGGCCCGCACACCGGGCGGCGCGAGCCCCGCCCGGGCCGCCGGGGCCGGGACCGCCGGTCCGGTGACGAACAGGTCCCAGGCGACGATGCCGGGCTCCTCCCAGGC
The DNA here is from genome assembly GCF_053591575.1 of Streptomyces altiplanensis. Lineage (NCBI taxonomy): Bacteria > Bacillati > Actinomycetota > Actinomycetes > Kitasatosporales > Streptomycetaceae > Streptomyces > Streptomyces altiplanensis. The sequence continues at coordinate 143,109 of NZ_JBSFUB010000001.1, forward strand.
GCACACCTCCGCACCTGCCGCCCGTGGTCGAACAGGCAGGCCAGCGCTTCGCCGGCGACGATCTCGGCCATCGCCAGGCGCGCCCCGCGAGGCCGGCCGCCGCGGCGCTGCCGCGTACGCGTCCGGATCGACGTACGCCGCACAGGGCAGGATCTCCGCCCCGGCCACGTGCCCCGGGCGAGTGGCCCGGGCGGGTGGCCCGGGCGGCCGTGGCGACGTCCTCGGGGACCGTCCTGGTGTCGTACGGACAGATCATCCAAGGTCGGCGTCCGCGAGCAGCACGTTCAGCCCGGACTCCATGCGCTTCCACTCCGCGATCCGGCGGGCGGACGTGCCCGCCCACAGGGGCTCGGCGATGATCCGGGTCCGCCGGCCCGGCACCTCGCGGCGGTTCACGTGGCGCAGGACCGAGGAGACGCGCTCCACGGGTCTGCGGCCGAAGCAGGGGGTCTCGTCCCAGCCGGCCAGCGAGATCACTTCACGCAGATGCGAAGCGGGACCCACCAGCTCCACCTGGCTTCCCGCAGCACGTGACCGGGCGAACGCCATCAGCAGCCGCAGCCCGCCGAGATCGAGGAACTCCAGCCGCGACAGGCCGAGTTGGATGTCCCCGTCGACCTGCTCGACCACTTCCAGGGCGGTGCGGAGGTGCCGGTGGCCCTGGGCGTCCACGGCACCTTCGATGCGGAGCCCGTCCGGCCGGCGGGTCCGGACGACGCATAACTCCGCGGTGCCTACCAGGGGTTCCAGGGCCGGCGCTCCTCGGGTGGGCGGGTGCGAAGGCTGCGCGGTGCGCGGCACAGCGCAGTGCTCCGCACGGACCCGGTCCGCCCGTCCGGACAACCGGCATGCGAGAAGGCCCCCCGCGCAGTGCGGAAGGCCTTCTTCGTACGTACCCCCGACCGGATTCGAACCGGCGCTACCGCCTTGAGAGGGCGGCGTGCTAGGCCGCTACACAACGGGGGCCTTGCAGAAACGAGCTCTGCGAGCTGGGCTACCAGGACTCGAACCTAGACTAAGGGAACCAGAAACCCTCGTGCTGCCAATTACACCATAGCCCATGGTGGTTTAGACCAATGCGGTTTAAACAGTACCCCCGACCGGATTCGAACCGGCGCTACCGCCTTGAGAGGGCGGCGTGCTAGGCCGCTACACAACGGGGGCCCTAGCGATCCTCGCGTCATCGCATCCGGGAGCGACCCGAAGGCGATGGAAAGAAAGGATCTGTACCCCCGACCGGATTCGAACCGGCGCTACCGCCTTGAGAGGGCGGCGTGCTAGGCCGCTACACAACGGGGGCCTTGCAGACTGCTGCATGTACTTCAACAGCTCCTGCGAGCTGGGCTACCAGGACTCGAACCTAGACTAACGGAACCAGAAACCGTCGTGCTGCCAATTACACCATAGCCCACCAAAACTCAACCCCCTGGTGGGGGTTTGTTTGGTTTGCGCTTCCCGGCCGGACCTTTCGGCCCTCTCGGGCGGCGCAGAAAGAACATTACCCGAAGGTGGACGGCGCTCCAAAACGGGTATCGCCCCGCAACAGGCCAGGTAGCTGCTCAAGGCCGGTGATCCGGACGAGCTCCGGGCGGCCGCCGACTCCGCCGCGGTCGAGCCAGATGCCCGCCAGGCCGGCGGCGTCGGCGCCCCGGGCGTCGATGTCGGGCTGGTCGCCGACGTACGCCACTTCGTGCGGGGGCAGGCCGAGCGCGTCGCAGGCCGCGTGGAACGCCTCGGCCGCGGGCTTGGAAAAGCCCAGCTCAGCGGCGCACAGCAGCTCCTCGAAGCGGTCGCGCACACCGAGGATCCGCAGCTTGCGGTCCTGGTTGTGGATGCTGGAATTGGACAGCACGGCGTGGCGGTAGTCGTCCGCCAGGACGTCCAGCGCCGGGACGGTGTCGGGGAACAGCTTCCAGGCGGCCTCGTAGTGGGCGACGTACCGCAGGAACCACTCGTCCGCCGCGTCGTCGCTCAGCGGCGTGCCGAGGAAGGACCGGACGCGGTCGCGCCGCTGCTCCTCGAAACCGGCCTCACCGGCGGCGAACCGCGCCCAGTGGAGCTCGGTGAGCGCGCGCCAGCGGTCGAGGGCCTGGTCGACGGAGTCGCACCCGTCCAGCAGGCCCTCGGCCGCGAGGTGATCACGCATGCCTGCGGTGTCGGCGCTCGCGTAGTCGAAGATCGTGTCGTCGATGTCCCAGACCACGGCGCGAATCGGCATGCTCCGACGGTACCCGCGGCGCCCGTCCCCGGCCGGGGGTTCGGCGGGCCCCCTGGCGAAGAACACCGCGCCGATGCCCCGGACCACGGCGCGAACCGGCACGCCCCGACGGCATGCGAAGGGCCCGGAAGCCGGTGCGGCTTCCGGGCCCCTTCGCGCGTACGGGCCGTGCTTACGCGGTGAGCTTCGCCAGGGCCGCGTCGATACGGGCCAGGGTCTTCTCCTTGCCCAGGATCTCCAGGGACTCGAAGAGCGGCAGGCCGACCGTGCGGCCGGTGACCGCGACGCGGACCGGGGCCTGGGCCTTGCCGAGCTTCAGGCCGTGGGCCTCGCCGGCGGCCAGGACGGCCTCCTTGAGGGACTCGGGGCTGGTCCAGTCGGCCGCTTCGAGGTTGGCGCGGGCGGTGGTGAGGAGCGGAACCGGCTCGCCCTTCATCGCCTTCGCCCACGACGCCTCGTCCTCGACCGGCTCGTCGAGGAAGAGGAAGTCGACGTTGGCGGTGATGTCGGAGAGGACCGTCACGCGGGTCTGGGCATGCGGGGCGATCGCCTCGAAGGCCGCCCGGTCGAAGGACTCGGGCTTCCAGTTGGCGTACGGCGCCTTCAGCCACGGCTCGCAGGCCGCGATGAACTCCTCCACCGACAGCTTGCGCAGGTGTTCCGCGTTGATGTGCTCGCACTTCTTCAGGTCGAAGCGCGCCGGATTGGCGTTGACGTCCTTGACGTCGAAGGCGGCGACCATCTCCTCGATCGTGAAGATGTCGCGGTCCTCGGCGATGGACCAGCCGAGGAGGGAGAGGTAGTTCAGCAGGCCCGCGGGGAGGAAGCCGCGCTCGCGGTAGAGGTTGAGGGACGCCTCGGGGTCGCGCTTGGAGAGCTTCTTGTTGCCCTCGCCCATGACGTACGGGAGGTGCCCGAACTGCGGGATCTCCTTGGCGACGCCCAGCTCGATCAGCGCCTTGTAGAGCGCGATCTGGCGCGGGGTGGAGGACAGCAGGTCCTCGCCGCGCAGGACGTGGGTGATCTCCATCAGCGCGTCGTCGACCGGGTTGACGAGCGTGTAGAGGGGGGCGCCGTTGGCGCGGACGATGCCGTAGTCCGGGACGTTGTCCGGGTTGAAGGTCAGCTCGCCGCGGACCAGGTCCGTGAAGGTGATCGGCTCGTCGGGCATCCGGAAGCGCACGATGGCCTCGCGGCCCTCGGCCTTGTACCGCTCGATGCGCTCGGCGCTGAGGTTGCGGCAGGTGCCGTCGTAGCCGGACGGCTTGCCGGCCGCGCGGGCGGCGTCGCGGCGGACCTCCAGCTCCAGGGCGGTGCAGAAGCACTCGTACGCGTAACCGCCCGCCATGAGCTTCTGGGCGACGTCCTTGTAGATGTCCATCCGCTGCGACTGGCGGTACGGGGCGTGCGGGCCGCCGGCCTCGGGGCCCTCGTCCCAGTCGAGGCCCAGCCAGCGCAGCGAGTCGAGCAGCTGGTGGTACGACTCCTCGGAGTCGCGGGCGGCGTCGGTGTCCTCGATGCGGAAGACCATCGTGCCGCCGTTGTGCCGGGCGAACGCCCAGTTGAACAGGGCGGTGCGGACCAGGCCCACGTGGGGGTTGCCGGTCGGCGAGGGACAGAAACGTACACGTACGGGTGCGCTAGCCACGCTTGATCACCTTGTTGGTGAGAGTGCCGATGCCTTCGATGGTGACGGCGACTTCGTCGCCGACGTTCAGGGGTCCGACTCCGGCCGGGGTCCCCGTGAGGATGACGTCGCCCGGGAGCAGCGTCATGGCCTCGGAGATGTGCACGACCAGGTCCTCGACGGAGCGGATCATGTCGCTCGTGCGTCCGAGCTGGCGCTGCCGGCCGTTGACCGTGCACTGGATGGCGAGATCGCCGGGGTCGAGATCGGTCTCCACCCAGGGGCCGAGCGGGCACGAGGTGTCGAAGCCCTTGGCCCTGGCCCACTGCTTCTCGCGCTGCTGGACGTCGCGTGCGGTGACGTCGTTGGCGCAGGTGTAGCCGAGGACGACGTCCTTGACGCGCTCACGCGGGACCTCACGGCACATGCGGCCGATGACCACGGCCAGTTCGGCCTCGTGGTGCAGCTCGCTGGAGAAGGAGGGGTACGCGATGTCGTCACCCGGGCCGGTCACCGAGGTGGACGGCTTGAAGAAGGTGAGGGGCGCGTCCGGACGGCCTTGATCGTCGAAGACGGCGTTGCCCAGCTCCGCCGCGTGCTCCGCGTAGTTGCGGCCGACGGCCACGACCTTGCTGGGGAGCACGGGCGGCAGGAGCCGGACCTTGCTCAGCGGGACCTTGACGCCGGAGAGCTCGAAGTCGGCGTACGGGATGCCCTTGATGATGTCGAGGACGAGGTCTGCCTCTGCGCCTGGGGCGCTGGGACCCTCAACCGCGCCGAAGGCGACATTGCCGTCGATGGAGAACCTGGCGATGCGCACGGGATGCTGCCGCCCCTTACTTGCTGGCTGGCCGGAGACTGACGCTCCAGGCTAACGCGGCCGAGGGGTCCCGCCTCCCGTGTCGCCGCCGCGTCCGGCTAGGCGGCGGGGGCTTCCATGAGGATGGTCCGGCGCGGGTTGGCGGTCTCGGAGGGGAGCTCGACGGGGTGCTCCGGCCGCTCGGCCGTCTGCAGGTCCGTGGCGTCCTCGAGGTGCGCCAGCGTGGTGCGGCGCGGGTTGGCGGTGCTGCGGAACATCGTCGTGGTGTTCATCTGCTGTTCAAGCCTTGTCGGTAGGGGCGCCCGTCGGCCGGGCGCGGTGATTGTCGGATTCGCCATCCCTGCAAAGCGTCAGGCTAAACACCCGCTTCCCCGTCAAAGATGTGAAGCAGACGAGAACAGCGTGTGAGTTTCCTCACGAGATGCCAGGCATATCGATCATTTCGGGCGGGATTTCCGGACCGAGGAAACGGACATTGCGCCACTGAAGGCATCATTCCGCTCCTGATCATCAGGACTGGGACACCCCCCACCCCTAAGCGACTCACTCCCTTTCGTCCCTTTTAGACCCGAACTGTTTCTACACCTTGTCACGCATCCCTCACGCCGTGTCACGCCGGCCGCGGCCCGACACGCGGGCCTTGTTGGAGATCCGGCACTGTGCTGGAATTCCCCGGACCGCCGCGAGATTCCAGCCGGCGCGCAGGGCGCACAACGCAGCGCCGAGTGGCGGCGGGAAGGGGAGAAGCGCCGGTCACTCACGACCACCCATGGGGCCGTTCGGTGCCCCACGACTCGACACCGTTCCGCCGTTCACGCGGAGGAACGCCTGGTCCAGAGGTTGCGACGCTAGTGCAGGGACGTTTCAAGAGGGATGGCAGCGCTGCGGCGGAGCAGGAGCCGCGCGGGACCGACCGCGGATCCTCGCCCCAGCACGCCCAGAAGCACGCGTCGGCCGCGGCCGGCGACGGTGGCCGCGAGCGCGGCGCGCGCACCGCGGCCAAGGGCGGCGGTGAGCAGGCGGCTCAGGCGGCTCCCGTGAGAGCCAAGGAGCCCACTTCCACGGGCTCGCGAATAGCCCTGCGCAACTGGCGCATCAGCACCCGTCTGGTCTCCCTGCTGGCCCTGCCGGTGGTCGCGGCGACCACGCTCGGCGGTCTGCGCATCAACGAGTCCATGAACGACATGGAGCAGCTGGAGCACATGCAGCTGCTGACCGACATGACCAAGCAGGCGACCGAGCTCGCCGCCGCGCTCCAGGAGGAGCGCGACAAGTCGGCCGGTCCGCTCGCCAACGGCACCAGCCCCGCCGACTTCAAGGTGAAGGGCCCCCGGGACAAGACCGACCGGGCCAGGGACGCGTTCATCGCCGGTACGAACAACATCGAGACGGAAGGCGACGAGAGCCTCCGGAGCATCCGCGTCAGCCTCCGGGACATCGCCGGCCGGCTGAACTCCATCCGCCAGATCCGCGAGGACGCGTACCAGAAGACGTCCAACTCGCAGACGGTCAACAACTACAGCCAGCTGATCACCTCGCTGCTGAGCCTCTCCCAGGACATGGCGCAGGCCACCTCCAACCCGGAGATGATCAAGCGGACGCGCGCCCTGGCGGCCTTCTCCTCCGCCAAGGAGTACGCCTCCATCCAGCGCGCGATCATCGCCGCGGCGCTGCCGGCCAACAACCGGGAGACGGGCAAGCTCAACGAGGGCGACCGTCTCTTCGCCAAGTCCGCGATGGAGAGCGAGGACGCGGCGCGCAATTCGTTCGCCTCCGTCTACGTGGGCGACGCCGAGGAACTGACCGCGCCGCTGGACACCGGCAAGCCCGACATCGAGGCCGCCGACAAGTACGCGCACCGGATTCTGCAGACGTCGGGCGGGCTCAGGCGTGAGCTCCCGCGTTCGTACATGGACTGGACGGACGCGGACTCCAACAAGATCCAGGCCATGAAGCAGATCGAGACCACGCTCCTCAACGAGATGGAGCAGAAGGCTCGTGAGCTGCGCGACGAGTCGCAGCAGGACGCCATCCTCAACGGTGCGCTGATCCTGCTCGTCCTCGGTGTCTCGCTCGTCGGCGCGTTCGTCGTGGCCCGCTCCATGATCCGCTCGCTGCGCCGGCTCCAGGACACCGCCACCCGGGTCGCCCAGGACCGTCTCCCCGAGCTCGTCAAGCAGCTCTCCGAGGCCGACCCGCAGGACGTCGACACGTCCGTGGAGTCCGTCGGCGTGCACTCGCGCGACGAGATCGGCAAGGTGGCCGCGGCCTTCGACGACGTGCACCGCGAGGCCGTCCGCCTCGCCGCCGAGCAGGCACTGCTGCGAGGCAACGTCAACGCGATGTTCACCAACCTGTCGCGGCGTTCGCAGGGCCTCATCCAGCGTCAGCTCTCGCTCATCTCCGAGCTGGAGTCGCGCGAGGCCGACCCGGACCAGCTTTCCTCGCTCTTCAAGCTCGACCACCTCGCGACCCGCATGCGCCGCAACGGCGAGAACCTGCTCGTTCTCGCCGGTGAAGAGCCCGGCCGCCGCTGGACCCGGCCCGTGCCGCTCGTCGACGTCCTGCGTGCCGCCGCGTCCGAGGTGGAGCAGTACGAGCGCATCGAGCTGTCCTCGGTGCCGGGCACCGAGGTCGCGGGACGCGTCGTCAACGACCTCGTGCACCTCCTCGCCGAGCTGCTGGAGAACGCCACGTCGTTCTCCTCTCCGCAGACCAAGGTCCGCGTCACCGGTCACGCGCTGCCCGACGGGCGGGTGCTCGTCGAGATCCACGACACCGGTATCGGCCTGTCGCCGGAGGACCTCGCCGCGATCAACGAGCGGCTCGCCTCGCCGCCCACCGTGGACGTCTCGGTCTCGCGCCGCATGGGTCTGTTCGTGGTCGGCCGCCTGTCCCTGCGGCACGGCATCCGCATCCAGCTGCGTCCCTCCGACTCCGGTGGCACGACCGCGCTGGTCATGCTGCCCGTCGATGTCGCCCAGGGCGGCAAGCAGGCTCCGACCAAGACCGGCGCGGCGGCCCAGCCGCAGGTGCCCTCCGGCCCCGGTGGCCGTGGGCCGGCCGGCGGCGCCCGTCCCGGTCTCGCCGGTGGCTCCGCCCCGGCGGGACGGCTGCCCGCCGGTTCCGGTGGCGCGCGCGGCCAGGCCGCGGGCTCCGGTCCGCGTGCGGCGCTGCCCGCGCGCGACGGGGGCCAGGGCCAGCAGCCCGGCTCCGCTCCGGGCCGGTCCGGTCAGGGCGGCGGTCTTTCCGGTGCCTTCGGCGGCAGCCGGCAGGCCGGCAACCGCGAGCGTCCCGGCGTACGTCAGAACGCCTTCCAGAAGAGCGACCCCGCCCAGGGCGGCCAGGGGGGCGGTGCGCAGCAGCAGCCGCAGCCGCCGTCCCGTGGCGGCCAGGGCCAGCGTGCCGAACTGCCCGGCTCCGCCGCCCCGCAGCGTCCGGCGCGTCCGCAGACCACCAGCTGGGGCACCGACCAGCCGCGTGGTCACGAGGAGGCCGCGGACCGGCAGGGTCCCGGCTCGACCGCCGAGTTCCAGCGGCCGGACTTCGACGGACCGCCGCCCGCCTCCACGGGCCTGTTCGAGCGTTCCGACGTACGCGGTCCCGTGAACCAGCAGGCGACGGGGCAGTACGAGCGTCCCGGTGCCCGCGGTGCGCAGGACCCCGCGTCCACAAGCCAGTTCGCCGGGCCCGGGGCGAACGCCCCGCAGGGCAGCGGCCCGGCCGGCCAGTACCAGCGGCCCGAGCTCCAGGCTCCGCAGGACCCCGCGTCCACCGCGCAGTTCGCCGCACCGGACTTCGGCGCCCCGCAGCAGACCGGCCCGGCGGGCTACGGCGGCCAGATCCAGCCGCACGGCCAGGGTCAGCACCCGGGCCAGGGCGGGCCCCAGGGCCTCGGCCCGGTGGCGCCGCGCCGGCACGGCCGCGAGAACGCGGGGAACCCCGCGAACCCCGGCGCAGCGCCGCGTCCGCCCGTCGCGAGCCTGCCTCCGCAGCAGCCGCAGCACGAGCTGCCGCCCGCCCCCGGACCCAGCGACGAACGTACGCCGCTCTTCGACACGCTCGAGTCGAACTGGTTCCAGCAGGGCGAGCAGCAGCAGGCGCCCGCCGTGCCCCAGCAGCCCCAGCAGCAGTCCGGGCGGCCGGCGCAGCAGTCCTCTGCCGCGCACGCCGCCACCCCTCCGATGCCGCAGCGCGCCCAGGCGCGCGACACGGGTGCCGCGAGCAGCACCACCAACGGTACGAACGCCACCAACGGCGCCGCCTGGCGCACCTCGCCGAACGACGAACTCGTAAAGCAGGCCGAGCGGGTCAAGAAGCCCGCAGCCGGCGGTGTCACGACCTCGGGTCTGCCGCGTCGCGTCCCGCGTGCCAATCTGGTGCCGGGCACCGCGCAGCAGCAGAACCACCAGACCGGTCCGCAGGTCTCGCGTGCGCCTGACGACGTACGCGGCCGGCTGACCAATCTTCGTCGGGGTATCCAGCAGGGTCGCCAGGCCGGCAGCAACGGCTCGACGACCGGCAGCTTCACCATTGACCCCACTCACCAGCAGGAGCGTTAGTTGAGTCCGATGAGCCAGGCGGCCCAGAACCTGAACTGGTTGATCACCAACTTCGTGGACAACACCCCAGGGGTGTCCCACACCGTGGTGGTCTCCGCCGACGGACTCCTTCTGGCGATGTCCGAAGGCTTCCCGCGCGACCGTGCCGACCAGCTGGCGGCCGTGGCCTCCGGCCTGACCTCGCTGACCGCGGGGGCGTCCCGGATCTTCGAGGGCGGGGCTGTGACCCAGACCGTCGTCGAGATGGAGCGCGGCTTCCTCTTCCTGATGTCCGTGTCCGACGGCTCCTCGCTGGCCGTACTCGCCCACCCCGACTGCGACATCGGCCTCGTCGGCTACGAGATGGCGCTGCTGGTCGACCGGGCCGGCAGCGTTCTCACCCCGGACCTCCGTGCGGAGCTTCAGGGCAGTCTCCTCCACTAGACACCGCGCACCGCAGGTATTGCCGAGAACAGACCGTAAAGGCCGCGCACAGCCCCCCACCCCGGCCCCGTCAGACCGCAGGCCCATCCCCTGTTGTCATGCCCGGAGGATCGATCCATGACCCCGCCCCCCGCCTCTCGTGATCCGTACGGGACGCGTTACGACGCGTCGTACGACCACGAAGGCGACCAGCCGCTGGTACGTCCGTACGCGATGACCGGCGGCCGGACCCGGCCGCGCTACCAGCTCGCCATCGAGGCACTGGTCAGCACCACCGCCGATCCCGCACACCTGTCCACGCTGCTCCCCGAGCACCAGCGGATCTGCCACCTGTGCCGTGAGGTCAAGTCGGTGGCGGAGGTGTCGGCACTGCTGTCGATGCCGCTCGGCGTCGCACGGATCCTCGTCGCCGACCTGGCGGAGGCCGGCATGGTGGCGATCCACCAGCCGGGCAATGGAGAGGCCGGCGGCACGCCGGACGTCACGCTGCTGGAAAGGGTGCTCAGTGGACTTCGCCAGCTCTAGCGGCGGGACGGCCCGCGCCACGACTTCCGCGAAGATCGTGGTGGCGGGCGGCTTCGGCGTGGGCAAGACCACGTTCGTCGGAGCCGTCTCGGAGATCGACCCGCTGCGCACCGAGGCCGTGATGACCAGCGCGAGCGCCGGCATCGACGACCTCACGCACACCGGTGGCAAGACCACCACCACGGTGGCCATGGACTTCGGCCGCATCACCCTGGACCAGGACCTGATCCTGTACCTCTTCGGTACGCCCGGTCAGGACCGCTTCTGGTTCATGTGGGACGACCTGGTGCGCGGCGCGATCGGCGCCGTGGTGCTGGTGGACACCCGCCGTCTCGCCGACTGCTTCCCGGCCGTCGACTACTTCGAGAACAGCGGGCTGCCGTTCGTCATCGCCCTCAACGGCTTCGAGGGGCACCAGCCGTACACTCCCGACGAGGTGCGCGAGGCCCTGCAGATCGGACCGGGCACCCCGATCATCACCACCGACGCCCGCCACCGCGCGGACGCCAAGAGTGCGCTGATCACGCTCGTCGAGCACGCCCTGATGGCGCGACTCAAGTAGTCCGTGCTATACGGCAGTTGTCGTAGCGGCGCCCGGGGCGGACTGTGTCCTTCGACACTCTCCGCCCCGGTGTTCATAACGTTTCGAAAGAGAATTGTCCCGCCACGGCCACCCCGCGCGTTCGTGCGGTGCCGCTGCGCTCACATCGGCCCCGTCATTTGACGCCGCTCGCTCTTTTTGACCGTTTTATCTGAGGCTTACACCACTCGGAATGGCCGGTTCTCGCTGTTTGGAAGGCAGCCGCTTGCCGTGCTGGAATTCGTCGAACTCCCGAGTAGTACGGCCCTGAACGAGAAAAACGGCACAGCGTAGGTGCCGGCGCCGAGAGGTTGTTGGTCGAGTGAGGCGTAGCAAGACGAGCTCCGCACAGCAGCAGGCGCGGGGCAACTTCACCCCGCCGCCGCGAACAGCGACGTCGCCCGCGGCCTCGCCCACTGCCCCTGCCGCCCCCGCGAGCGGCGACAGCGGCGGCAGCGGCCGGTTTTCGCCGCGCAACTGGCGCGTGCCCACCAAGCTGAACGCGATCCTGCTCATACCCGTGCTGGTCGGCCTCGTCATGGGCGGCTTCCAGGTCAAGGGGTCGATCGACACCTGGCAGGAAGCCCAGGACGCCGAGAAGACCGCGCTCCTGGTGCGCGCCGCCTCCGAGTACGGCCAGGCGCTGCTCAACGAGCGTGACCTGACCGCCGCCCCGCTCCTCCAGGGCAAGCGCACCAGCTCCGAGGTCACCGAGGTCCGCGCCACGACCGACGCCGCCGCGAAGAAGTTCCACGCGGCCACCAAGGACCTCCCCGAGGGCCAGGGTCTCGAACGCCGCCTCGACCTCTTCGCGAAGGAGGAGCCCAAGCTCCCCGCGCTGCGCAAGGCCGCGTACACCCAGGCCTTCGATCCGGTGAAGACCGAAGAGGGCTACACCGCCGTTCAGCACTCCCTCATGGAGCTGTCGAACGAGCTCGGCCTGGGCACCGGCAACATCACCGCCTACGGCCGTACGGTCTACGCCATCCAGCTCGCCAAGGCCGCCGGGTCGCTCCAGCGCTCCATCGGCACACACCTCCTGGTCCGCCCGAGCGGCGACCCGGAGAAGTTCGCGCAGCAGACGGTCGCCTTCAACTCGTACAGCTACCTGGAGCAGATCGCCCTCGGCGAGTACGTCTCCGGTGGTACGCAGGAGGACACCGACAAGCTCGAGCGGGTCATGAAGGAGAAAGCGGAGGACGGCGCCAAGAAGCTCGCCGCCGCCAAGCACCAGGCCGACCAGGCCGGCGTCCCCTTCAAGGCTCCGCCGAGCAAGGACGGCTCGGTCTTCGACGGCATGGCCGAGCAGATCGGCAAGGGCAAGCCGGCCGGTCTGAAGGAGAAGGGCGTCACGCCCGAGTTCTGGATGGCCGCCGCCACCGGCAAGTTCGAGGGCTACAGCGAGATCGAGACCGAGCTCGTCGACAAGGCCGTGAACGAGGCCGCCACGATCTCGTCCGACGCCAGGACCGACGCCATCGTCAACGGTCTCGTCGTGATCATCGCGCTGCTCGCCTCGGTCCTCCTGGCCGGCATGATGGCCCGTCAGATGAGCAGTGCGATGAGCCGGCTGCGGACCGCCGCCTTCGGCATCGCCGAGCAGCGCCTGCCGATGCTGGTCGACCAGCTCTCCCGTACGGAGCCGGGCCGCGTCGACACCCGCGTGGAGCCGATCCCGATCACCACGCACGACGAGATCGGCGAGGTCGCCCGCGCCTTCGACCAGGTGCACCGCGAGGCCGTCCGGCTCGCCGCCGAGCAGGCCATGCTGCGGGGCAACGTCAACGCGATCTTCACCAACCTCTCGCAGCGCAACCAGTCCCTGATCGAGGGCCAGCTGACCCTGATCACGCACCTGGAGAACAACGAGGCCGACCCGGACCAGCTGGAGAACCTCTTCAAGCTGGACCACCTCGCGACCCGTATGCGCCGCAACGGCGAGAACCTCCTCATCCTCGCGGGCGAGGAGCCCGGCCGCCGCTGGAACCAGCCGGTCCCGCTGGTCGACGTGCTCCGCGCGGCCTCTTCCGAGGTGGAGTCGTACGAGCGCATCGAGCTCAGCGGCGTACCGGACTCGGAGATCCACGGCCAGGCCGTGACCGACCTCGTGCACCTGCTGGCGGAGCTGCTGGAGAACGCCACCACGTTCTCGTCGCCGCAGACGAAGGTGCGCGTCACCGCGACCCGGCTGCCCGACGGCCGCGTCATGATCGAGATCCACGACAAGGGCATCGGTCTGACCGCCGAGGACTTCGCGGACATCAACCACAAGCTGGCGAACCCGCCGACCGTGGACGCCACCGTCTCGCAGCGCATGGGCCTGTTCGTGGTCGGCCGCCTCGCGGACCGGCACAGCATCCGCGTCCAGCTGCGCCCCTCGGGCGAGCAGGCCGGCACCACGTCGCTGGTCATGCTGCCGGACGCCATCACCCACGGTGGCGGTGGCGACGCGCTGCCGCAGGACGACTTCACGGTCTCCTCGATCATTCCCGAGCAGCAGCAGCAGGCGTTCGAGAGCGCCCCGATGCGCACCGCGGCCGAACTCGGCTTCGACGACTCGCGCTACGGCTCCGAGGAGCCGGACGAGACGCAGCTGGACCCGGTGGGCCGCTCGCTGATGCGCGAGGAGCGGCGTGCCCAGCTGGGGGCTCAGGTCACCGGCGACCGTCCGCTGTTCCGTGACGAGGTACCGCAGCAGGCGTCGTACGAGGACCCGCAGCAGCAGTACGAGCAGCAGCCCCAGCAGCCGGCGTACGACCAGCAGGGGTATGACGACTACCCGGCCTACCAGGCGTATCCGGAAGCCGAGTACCAGGAGCCCGCAGCACCGCAGGCGGCGTACGAAGATGCGTACGATTCCGCTTCCCACCAGGGGAACTGGCAGGATCAGGGCTCCTACAACGGTACGTACGAACAGGGATTCGGATCGGAACCGGAATCTGCTCAGGACGCTCCCGCGAACGGCCGGGAACGCGTAGGCTTCGACCGTCCGGGTACCGCCCCGGCCCCCGCCCACGAGTTGACCGACGCGGGCCTTCCGCGGCGCGGCGGCCAGCAGCACTGGCAGCCCACCGGGGAGCCGGCCGGGCAGTCCGCCGGGCAGGAAGCCGCGCAACAGCCGGCCGTGGCCCAGCAGCAGGGCGCGGACGGGAAGGGCGGCACCGACGAGTGGCGTTCGTCGAACGACGAGCGCTGGCAGCGGGCGGAGAAGCTCCGTGAGCCCAAGGCGGGCGGAGTCACCTCCTCCGGTCTCCCCCGGCGGGTGCCCAAGGCCAACCTGGTCGAGGGAACCGCGGAGCAGACCCCGCAGGGCGGCCCCCAGGTCTCCCGCGCTCCCGAGGACGTACGGGGCAGGTTGAGCAACCTGCGCCGCGGCGTCCAGCAGGGACGGAACGCGGGAACGGACACGAACACAGCGGCCACTTACGATCAGCACGGTGGCCATGGCAACACCTACAACCAGGAGCGTTAGTGTGAGCCCGATGAGCCAGGCGGCGCAGAATCTGAACTGGTTGATCACCAACTTCGTGGACAACACCCCCGGGGTGTCCCACACGGTGGTGGTCTCCGCCGACGGACTCCTGCTGGCAATGTCCGAGGGCTTCCCCCGGGACCGCGCCGACCAGCTGGCGGCCGTGGCCTCCGGCCTGACGTCGCTGACGGCGGGTGCCTCCCGGATCTTCGAGGGCGGCGCGGTCAACCAGACCGTGGTGGAGATGGAGCGCGGCTTCCTCTTCCTGATGTCGATCTCGGACGGCTCCTCGCTGGCCGTGCTGGCCCACCCGGAGGCCGACATCGGCCTCGTGGGTTACGAGATGGCCCTCCTGGTGGACAGGGCCGGCAGTGTCCTCACCCCGGACCTGCGTGCCGAGCTGCAAGGAAGTCTTCTCAACTAACAGACAGACAGTGCGCTGTGGCGGCCCCGGGCTTTAGGGTGCGGGGATGTGGCTCCACAGCAACGGGTGCCCGGCAGTCGGAGGAGGAAACGTGGCAACACCCCCGGAGGGTTCTTCGGCCAACTGGCCTTACGGCCAGGGCCAGAATCAGGGTGACACCTCGCAGAACAGGTTCAACTTCCCCTCCGCACCGAGCCGGGCCCAGCCGTACGAGCCGCCGCAGCAGCGGCAGCCGCGCCCCCAGCCGGCGCAGTCGAGGCGGGCCCCCGCGCCCGCCGCCACCCAGGCGAACCACAATCCACTGGTTCGTCCGTACGCCATGACCGGCGGCCGCACCAGGCCGCGCTACCAGCTCGCCATCGAGGCACTGGTCAGCACCACGGCGGACCCGTCACGTCTGCAAGGGCAGCTGCCCGAGCACCAGCGGATCTGCCACCTGTGCCGGGAGATCAAGTCGGTTGCCGAGATCTCGGCACTTCTCACCATCCCCCTCGGGGTGGCCCGGATCCTCGTCGCCGACCTGGCAGAGGCCGGACTTGTAGCCATTCACCAGCCCGGCGGCGACGAGTCCGCCGGCGGTCAGCCAGACGTGACACTGCTCGAAAGGGTGCTCAGTGGACTTCGCAAGCTCTAGCAGCGGAGCAGCCCGCTCCACAACCTCCGCGAAGATCGTGGTGGCGGGCGGCTTCGGCGTGGGCAAGACCACGTTCGTCGGAGCCGTCTCGGAGATCAACCCGCTGCGCACCGAGGCCGTCATGACGTCCGCATCGGCGGGCATCGACGACCTCACGCACACCGGAGACAAGACCACCACCACGGTGGCCATGGACTTCGGCCGCATCACCCTGGACCAGGACCTGATCCTGTACCTCTTCGGTACGCCCGGTCAGGACCGCTTCTGGTTCATGTGGGACGACCTGGTGCGCGGCGCGATCGGCGCCGTGGTGCTGGTGGACACCCGCCGTCTCGCCGACTGCTTCCCCGCCGTCGACTACTTCGAGAACAGCGGGCTGCCGTTCGTCATCGCCCTCAACGGCTTCGACGGCCACCAGCCGTACAACCCCGACGAGGTGCGCGAGGCCCTGCAGATCGGCCCCGACACCCCGATCCTCACCACCGACGCCCGCCACCGCGCGGACGCCAAGAGCGCGCTGATCACGCTCGTCGAGCACGCCCTGATGGCGCGGCTCCGGTAGGACCGGCGTACCGGCGTACGTACGAGAAAGGCCCCCGCCACTTCGAGGAGTGGACGGGGGCCTTCGTCGTACGCGCCGGGAAAGCGGTGGGGCTCAGCCCTGCCAGCTGTGCGGGGCGCGGAAGCCCGGGGTGCGCTCCAGGCGGCGCCAGCCGGCCGTGGAGCGGCCGTAATGGACCGGGGCCGCTTCGGAGCGGCCCGCGGCGCGGGCCATCAGGATCGCGGTGATCGCGGCCAGCTCCTCGGGCTCGGCGTGGCCCTTCTCGACGCGCAGCAAGGATTCGTTCATGGAGACTCTCCGTCTTCTCCGCAGGGTTACTGCGGGGGGTTGCCGTGCTTGCGCGACGGCAGGTCGGCGTGCTTGTTGCGGAGCATCGCGAGGGAGGCGATCAGCACCTCGCGGGTCTCGGCCGGGTCGATGACGTCGTCGACCAGACCGCGCTCGGCGGCGTAGTACGGGTGCATCAGCTCCGCCTTGTACTCCTTGACCATGCGGGCGCGCATGGCCTCGGGGTCCTCTGCCTCGGCGATCTGCTTGCGGAAGATGACGTTGGCGGCGCCCTCCGCGCCCATCACCGCGATCTCGTTGGTGGGCCAGGCGTAGGTGAGGTCGGCACCGATGGACTGGGAGTCCATGACGATGTACGCACCTCCGTAGGCCTTGCGCAGGATCAGGGAGATCCGGGGCACCGTGGCGTTGCAGTACGCGTAGAGCAGCTTCGCGCCGTGGCGGATGATCCCACCGTGCTCCTGGTCGACGCCCGGTAGGAAGCCGGGTACGTCCAACAGGGTGACGATCGGGATGTTGAACGCGTCGCACATCTGCACGAAGCGGGCGGCCTTCTCGCTGGCCTCGATGTCGAGGACACCGGCCAGGGACTGCGGCTGGTTGGCGACGATGCCGACCACCTGGCCGTCGAGGCGGGCCAGCGCGCAGAGGATGTTGGTGGCCCAGCGCTCGTGGATCTCCAGGAAGTCGCCGTCGTCGACGAGCTCCTCGATGACCTTGCGCATGTCGTACGGGCGGTTGCCGTCGGCCGGGACCAGGTCCAGGAGCACGTCGGAGCGGCGGTCCGCCGGGTCCTGGGACTCGGCCGTCGGCGGGTTCTCGCGGTTGTTGGAGGGCAGCATCGAGATCAGGTAGCGGACCTCGGCGATGCAGGTCTCCTCGTCGTCGTACGCGAAGTGCGCGACGCCCGAGGTCTCGGCGTGCACGTCGGCGCCGCCGAGGCCGTTCTGGGTGATCTCCTCGCCGGTCACCGCGCGGACGACGTCCGGGCCGGTGATGAACATCTGCGAGGTCTCGCGGACCATGAAGACGAAGTCGGTGAGGGCGGGGCTGTACGCCGCGCCGCCCGCGCACGGGCCGAGCATCACCGAGATCTGCGGGATGACACCGGAGGCGCGGGTGTTGCGCTGGAAGATGCCGCCGTAGCCGGCGAGGGCGGAGACGCCCTCCTGGATGCGGGCGCCGGCGCCGTCGTTGAGGGAGACCAGGGGGGCACCGGCCGAGATGGCCATGTCCATGATCTTGTGGATCTTGGTGGCGTGGGCCTCGCCCAGCGCGCCGCCGAAGATGCGGAAGTCGTGGGCGTAGACGAAGACCGTGCGGCCCTCGACCGTGCCCCAGCCGGTGATGACACCGTCGGTGTACGGCTTCTTGGCCTCCAGGCCGAACCCGGTCGCCCGGTGCCGGCGCAACTGCTCGACCTCCTTGAACGTGCCGGGGTCGAGCAGCAGCTCGATGCGCTCACGGGCGGTCAGCTTGCCCTTGGCGTGCTGGGCTTCGGTCGCCCGCTCACTGGGGCCGCGGCGGGCCTGCTCGCGCAGCGCGAGCAGCTCGGCCACCCGGCCACGGGCGTCGGTGGGCTCGCGCGGCGTCTCGTCCAAAACGGTCATGTACTGACCCTACGAAGACGCACAAGGAAAACAGGCCGTCGACTCTTCACAGTCTCCGGCCCGTTCTCCTGTCACCACCGGACAGAACCATCCGCCCATGCAGCCTAAGTACCAGCCGAGAGCCGTCGCGGATTGTGGAGGTCCGACAAGGGACTCACCCGCCGTCAGCTGAGAGACACCTCACAGCGGTGGGTCGCTCCGGCCGTGCCGGGTGTGATGCGGAGCCTCAGCGTACGGCCGGTGGACAGCACTTCGACGCCGGGGTCCTTCGTGACGACGCGGACGCCGCGCTGCTCCCAGGCGACTTCCAGCGGCCGGCCGGTGCGCGCCGGTTCGCTGACCACGAGCGTGGCGGTGCGCCGCCCGCGGCGTACGAGCACGCTCGCCGGGGCGGTCGCCGTCAGCCGCTCCACCGTGCCCGGCTGCCAGAAGTTGGCGGCCGTGACGCCCAGGGAGGAGACGGCCACCGCCTGGACGGCGCGGGTGTTGGCGAGCACCCTCAGCCAGTCGCGGTCGGCCGAGCGGGCGGCGACGGTGCGGCGGGAGGCTCCCGGCATCAGGAGGTAGGTGTACGACGCGTCCACCGGGTCGGTGCCGTGGTCGAGCCAGAGGGTCTGGTAGCGGCGGGTCCGCCGCTCGGTGGTGCTGGTGGTGTTGATGTCGTTCCAGGAGCCGGTGCGGTCCTCGCGCAGGGTCTTCAGGTCCGCGCCGCCGGGGAAGACCCAGCCGCCGTGTCCTTCGAGGTGGGCCCAGCGGGGAGTGGCGTGGCCGGTGTCGACGGTGAACGGGTTCGTACCGCCTTCACCGAGCATGCGGTTGTCGACGACCGTCTCGGCGGGTACGCCGTCGGTGCAGGTGATGCCGGCGCCGAGGCACACGACCGTATCGGCCAGGCAGAACCACGACGTGCGGGCTTCGAGGGTGGAACCGAGGCCCTTGAGGTGCTGGCCGACGGCGGCGAACTCGCCGTCGGTGGTGCCGCCGACCCATGAGACCGCGGGCTTCGGGGCGCCCCATTCGCCGCCCGCCCGGTCGGCGAGCCGCTTGGTGGACACGGTGGTTCCGGGGAGGCGGTAGAAGTCGACGGTGGGCCAGAACCAGTCGGTGTACTGGTCGTTGGCCCTCTCCCCCGGCCACCAGTAGAGCATTCCGGCGCCGGTGTGCCAGCCGCGCGGGTTCTCGCCGTTGCCGCACTCGTAGTACGAGATCCGCTCCGAGGCCATCGAGATGCCGGCCGCCCAGCCGGGGCGCCGGTGCACGGCCCGGTCCATGGAGGCGAAGAGCTTGTGCGCGACGGGCTCGGGAGCGGCTGCCACGGGAGAGGCGGCGACGGCGTGCAGCCGGGAGAGGTCGGCGACGCCGAACTGGGGTGCGGTGAGCAGGGGCGTCGTACGGTCGCGCTCGATCCAGCCCTTGACCATGGCGGTCCAGCGGCGCCGCTGCGCCTCGGACGCGCCGCCGGCGAGCAGCGGGACGGCGGCGATGAGTCCCTGGCCGTGGAAGTGGTCGCTGCGCATGACCTTGCGGTCGTCGCTCTTGAGGTAACCCCGGCTGATGGCACGGCCGTTGACGCTGTCCATCATCAGGCCGTTGTAGATGAGGGGCGCGTAGGCGTTCTCGACGGAGTCGAGGATGATCTGGCGGTTCGGGTCGGTGACGGCCCAGGTGGAGCCGGCGAGGAGGGTGAAGAGGCGGCCGAGGCCGTCGAGCATGACCTGTCCGTACGTCCCCGAGTAGGCGACCCAGGTGTGCTGGACGAAGGAGCCGTCGGCGTACAGGCCGTCGCCCTTGGTCACGTACGGGAAGACGGGCGAGAGGGCGTCGCGGGCGAGGGCGATCTTCGCCGGGCTGCGGCCGATGACGCCGCGCAGGGCCACGGAGCGGCAGAGGTCGACGCGGTTGGCGCCGGTGCTCGTGCCGGAGTAGTTCTTCAGCACGGCGTCGGGGACGAAGTGGTCGACGGCGGCGCAGGCGGCCTGGCGCTGGGGGTCGGTGAGCTCGTCGTGGAGGGCGGCGACGATGTCCATGAGGAGGCGGGCGCTGCCGATCTGCCATTCCCACCAGTTGCCGTAGCGGGTGGTGGAGGGGTTGTAGATCCTGGCGGAGAGGTGGTCGAGGCCCTTCACGATGTCGGCGAGGAGGGCGGCGTCGGCGGTGAGGCCGGTGCCGGGCTGGAGGTAGGCCTGGGTCATGGTCCACAGGCGGCTGTAGCTCTGGGTGATGCCGGCGGGCGGGTCGAAGGTGTGACCGGGCCACAGGGAGTCTCCGGCCGGGGCCATGGTGGCGCGGAAGCCTGCGGCGAGACGGCCGGTCTCCGCGAGGCGCGAGGCGTACGGCTCGGCGGCCGGGTCGAATCCGGTGCCGAGCGAGAGCTCGACCCAGCGCAGGCGGAGCGTCTCGTACTCGTCGGCGCCGTCCGCCGCTCGCGCGGGGCCGGGACCGGCGAGGGCCAGGCCGAGTGCGGTGGCGGAGGTGGTGGCGAGGAAGGCACGGCGGGACCAGGCGGGCGGGAGCGGCACGGGGGCCTCCGGAGCTGGAGTGGTTTAGACCTGTGCCCGCTGGTGTAGCACGGCACTCCGGGAGCAATCAATGGTCGTGCGAACACCGGGAGAAAGCGCTTGCCCGGAGACGGGCGGGACACCGGGGCCGTGGGTGCGGCTCGGGGCGCCTGCGGCGCTTTCCGCTGTGACGCTGTGCGGCTCCGCTCCTCGATCGCCGGAAGGGCTCGACGTGAGTCCTTCCGGCGATCGAGGTCCCGCCCGTTCCAGGGGCCGGCCGGATCAGCCCGCGCAGTGGAAGCGCGCGTTCCCCCAGTCCGCGTGGTCGTTGCCCGGGCCGTCGCCGCCGTCCCCGGTCAGCAGGTCGACGTACTTCGCCCCCGTCACGTCGGCCGTCAGCGGCCACGCGCGGTCCGCCGCCCGCAGCACCGGCGACTTCACCTTCTCCGTACCGTCGGCGGCGACGCCGAACTGCACGCTGCCGCGCGTCCCCTGGGAGTCGTCCTGGCCCACCTGCGCGGTGAAGGACGTGCACTTCCCGCCCAGGTAGTAGCGGATCCTCCCGGGCGACGCGGTGCCGAGGCCCTTGGCGAACACCGTGCCGTCGACCGTCAGCGGCTTGCCGTCCCCGGCCCCCGTCTCCCCGTTGGACATGTCGCGCTCGGCCGGCCCCCAGCCGTTCTCCATCGACACCCAGTCCAGGTCACTGGCGTACGCGCCGGCCGTCGGCGGGGGCGGCAGCGTGCGCACGGAAGCCGTCGCCCCGAGCTTCCGCGTTTCGCCGCCCACGGTGTACACCGCCTCCGCGCCGAGGCTGTACGCCCGGTACTCGGCGTCCACCGGCGGCGTCACCCGCCAGGTCGCCGTGGCCTTCGCGCCCGGTGCGACCGAGGCGAACCCGACCGCGCCCGCGGGCTCGGCCCGCCAGCCCTCCGGCAGGGCCAGGCCCACCTCGACGCCGGTGGCCGGCGCCGGCTCGAAGTTGGTGAAGACCGCCGTGATCTCGTTCTCCTGCCCGGGTTCGAGGGCCTCCTGGGCGGGCGCCAGCGAGAGCGTTCCGCAGGCGGCCTTCCGCGTCGCGGGCCCGAGGTCGGTCACCGTGAAGCCGTCGAGGACGAAGTCCGCCCCGTCCGGCGCGCCGGCCTTCTTGCGCAGCCCGGTCCAGGTGTCGCCGCAGCCCGCCGTGACGGTCTCGGAGAGGTGGGCCGTCGTGGTCTCGGCCCCGACGGGCGTACGCCGTGTCTCCACCGAGGCCGGTACGCCGTCGGCGCCGATCCGGTCGTACCCGGTCACCCACTCGTACGCGTCCGCGTGGCTCGACTGGTAGTCGAACTCGACGCGGTAGCTGCGCCCCTCCTGCAGCGGGACGGTGCCGGGGCCGGTCCGGTAGACGAGGCCGGTGTTCTCGTCGTGGGACTTGAGCGACTCCGAACCGCTCACCACGTCGTCGATGCGCTTCTTGTTCCATCCGGCCTGGGTGTACGGGGCGTGCTTCTGCGCGACATGGGTGCGGGGGTCGGTGTCACCGCCCGCGTCGCCCTTGAAGAAGGGGCCCCAGCCCTGGTCGACGGCCTCGAAGTCGTCGTGCACGAGCGTGCCCGGCTTCGTCGCGGGCGCGTTCGCGACGAGTCTCACGTCGTCGATGCGGACCCTCGCCGCACCGCCCCTCGCCGCACCGCTGTTCGCCGCCTCGACCCGGAAGGCCGTGGCGCCGTCCGCGGGCGCGGTGAAGTTGACCTTGGCGCGCTGGAAGTACGTACCGTGCCAGTCGTTGGCGGCGGTCCGCTCCTTGGCGGTGGACCGCTCGATCACGGTCTGCTCACCGCCCGCGGAGAGGGTCGTACGCCGCTCCTTGCCCGGCTCGACCTCCAGCCAGGCGGACGCGGTGTAGCGCGCGCCGGGCCTGAGACCGACGACGCGCTGTTCCACGGCGGCCGTGCCCGTACCGCTCAGCTCCGCGCTGTTGCGCCCCTGGCTGTCGGTGTCGCGTTCGACGGTGCCCGTCTTCTTCCAGCCGTCGAGCCCGGCGTCGTTGAAGCCGGGGTCGTCGATCCCGGTGCCTTCGCCCCAGGCGGCGTCACGCACCCGGGGCGTGCGGCCCTGCGGGTAGAGGACGTACGCCTGCCCCGCGGCGGCGTCGAGCGTCACCCTGCCGTCGGCCACGCGGACCGTCCCGGCCCCGGTCCGGCCGTTGTCGGTGAGCCGGTGGACGGTGAAGGCGCCGGTCTTCCGGTACTTCTCCGGCAGCTCCCAGGTGCTGGTGCCGCCCTGCTTGTTGTAGTGGTAGAGCTTCTTGCCCTGCCACGGCAGCAGGTACCTGTCCCCGTCGAGGACCTTCGCGCCGCCGACCGTGAACGTCCGCCTGCCGTTCTCGACGGTGCCGCGCACGCCGCCGCTGAAGTCGACGGTGTTCCCGGCCTTGTCCCAGCGCCGGATGTCGTGGTGCTGGAGGAACTTGGCGGGCAGGTTCTTCTGCCAGATGTTGGCGGAGAAGGTGTTCCAGTCGGTCTCGCCGGTCCAGCCCTCGAAGTCCTCCAGGGCGCTCTGGCCGAGGACGGGGTCGTTGTTCCAGACGTCCTTCTCGCCGTTGCGGATGAAGCGGATGATCTGTGAGTTGAGGCCCTTGTTGGTGGCTCCGCCGTAGCTCAGGTCGTTGGCCCAGTGCGACCAGAGCGACGTCCGCTCGAACTTGTCGGCCCACTCGGTGGCGACGTTCCAGCCCTGCGCCCGGACCTGTTCCATCGTCTTGTCGGCGATCCAGCCGTGGGTGTAGTAGACGTCGATGTAGAGCAGGCTGAGGTTGGGGTCGGTCTCGTCGCGCAGCTGCTGGAACCTGCGTGCCATGTCACCGCTGTTGATGTCGCGGCGCTGATCGATGTAGTAGCTCTGGTTGAGCCAGTTCCAGCCGGGCGCGTTCTTGTCGACCAGGGTCTCGCTGAAGGCCCTGGCCTCCGGGTACGCCTCGGTCTGGTTGACGTGGACGCCGAAGGTGGCGCCCCACTTCTTGCCGGCCTTGAGCAGCTTGTTGAGGTCGGTGAGGCCGCCGGCGCGCTTGTTGTAGTTGCCGCCGTAGTCGGGGTGCGCCGAGTCGTGCCCCTCCGACCCGTACCCCTTGAGCAGGGCCAGCTGTCCGAGGCCGTCCGTCGCCAGCGACACCCGCTTGACGTCGTCGAGGGTACGGAGGAAGGGGTGCGTGGCCTGGCTGGCGAAGTTGAAGGGGATGTGCGTGACGACGCGGTCCGGCGTGTGCTCACTGCCCGGTGCCTTGACCCCGATGCCGCGGAAGGCGACGGCGCCGTCCTGCCAGTCGACCTTCTCGTCGCCGTTCGCGTCGGGCGTCACGACGACCTTGGCCCACGGCAGTTCCTTGTCGGGGGCGGGTGCGCCGGCGCCCCGGTAGGTCCACTGCCCGGACCACACGCCGACGCGCACGCTGCCGTCGGCGGCCTTCCGCGCCCGGTGCCAGAAGCGGGCGTCGTCGCCGTTGGCCGGGCCGCTCGGCCTGTCGTACGAGGAGTTCGACTCGACGGCCGCGGCGAGCGCGTCCGTGTTGACGATGGCGTACGAGGCCCCGACGGGCGCGGCGTCGGCCGTCGTCCTGTCCGTCACCTCGGCGAAGACGTCGGCGGTCTTCGTCGAGTCGGGGTCGAGCCGGGTGAAGGCGGTCTCGGCGCCGGTGTCCGTGGAACCGACCGACACGAGGTCGTGCCCGGGGATGTCGAGGGTCCCGACGCGGAACGCCTCGGTGTCCCGCACCGCCGTCACCTCGAACGTCGTGGCCCGCCCGGCGACGGACAGCTCCGCGTCGATCTCGACGCCCGCCAGTGCGGGGAAGACGAGGGTGTACGCGGCGCTGTCGGCGTCGGCGGCCGGCTCACCGCCCTTGACCTCGACGGCGTACGCCTTGCCGTTGAGCGTGACGCCGGTGACCGGCTGCGTACTGCCGAGGAGCCGGGCGCCGCCCGCCCGGTCCGTGTAGGAGAGGACCCGCGGGAAGTCCCTGGCCACGGCGACCGAGAGCTGCGCGGAGCCGATGACGACGCCGGCGGCCGGGGCGGCGTCGGCGGGGACTTCGGCCGACGCCGTGAGGGCGGGCCCGGCCAGGGCGAGTACGGCGGAGGAGGTGGCTGCGAGAGCGCACGCCGCTCTGAGTCTTCGTGGCATGAGGGACATGAGGACTGAGTAGCCCCGCGGCCTCGGCAGCGTCAACGAAGTGGAACGCTCCGGGCAGCGGCAGTCCAAGAACCGCTGCCCGGAAGTCCAAGTGGCTCAGCAGCCGCCGCAGTTGTAGTACGTCACGTCCCAGTGGTTGCCCTCGTCGGCGTAGATGTTCCCGGACCCGGACTTCCACTGCGGGGCCCCGTCACCGCGGACACCGATGTAGGTGAAGGTGTTCTTGATGTAGTTCCCGACGCACGTGTACTTGGCGTAGTCGAGCTTGTAGCCGTTCCAGTGGGAGTACGTGCCGCCGGCGTGCCCGGTCTCGGTGCCGCCGGTGATGTTGAGCGCGCAGCCGCTGGCGCTCTTGAGGGTCTGCGCGCCCTTCGCGGACGCGAGGTTGAGCTGCTCGAACGACGTACAGGTCGGGTTGTTGCGGTCCGAGCAGCCGCCGGACGACGACCAGGTGATCCCGGACGAGCGGAACATCGAGGTCGCGGTGGAGTGGCTGATCTTGGTGACGGCGTGTGCGTCGGTCGCGCCGCTGACGACGCCGAAGCCGGGCGCGAAGAGCGCGCCGAGCACGAGGGCGAATGTGCTGAGGACGGAGCGGATTCTCACGGGTTTTCCTCCTGCTGGTGACCGTGGTGGACCTGGGGCCGTACGGGACAGCTGTGCAGGTGGAGCAAGGAGATGGTGCCCGAGTTCTACGCGCGTTCGCCAGAG
The DNA here is from genome assembly GCF_053591575.1 of Streptomyces altiplanensis. NCBI lineage: Bacteria > Bacillati > Actinomycetota > Actinomycetes > Kitasatosporales > Streptomycetaceae > Streptomyces > Streptomyces altiplanensis. Next base: position 168,236 of record NZ_JBSFUB010000001.1, read on the forward strand.
GGCCTCACCCAAGATGTTGAAAGTTGAACGACATGGGGCTACAGTCAATCTCGTTGAAGGTTAAACAACCGGATCGCACATCACCCGAGGAGGAGCCATGGCTCTGTTCAACCGCAGGAACACCACCCCCGCCCCGGCCGCGTCCGCGGCCACCGCCACCCTCGCGGTGGACCCGGCCCTGGCCGCCCTGACCGGCGAGTACACCATCGACCCGGCGCACAGCAGCATCGGCTTCACGGTCCGCCACGCCATGGTGACCAACGTCCGCGGCAGCTTCGCCGACCACGAGGGCACGCTGAGCCTGAACGGCTCCGACCCGTCCCGGTCCACCGCGTCGATCGACGTCAGGATCGCCGGCATCGACACCGGCATCGGCGACCGGGACGGCCACCTGCGCAGCGCCGACTTCTTCGACGCGGAGCGGTTCCCCCTCATGACCTTCCGCTCCACGTCGGCGCAGCAGCTCGGCGGTGACGCCTACCGGATCGTCGGCGACCTGACCATCAAGGACGTCACCAGGCCGCTCGCCATCGACCTGGAGTTCAACGGCTCCGCGACGGACGTGTACGGCAACGAGCGCGTCGGCTTCGAGGGCAGCGCGGAGATCCTGCGCTCCGACTGGAACCTGACCTGGAACGCGGCGCTGGAGACGGGCGGCGTGATGGTCAGCGACAAGGTCAAGCTGACCTTCGACATCTCCGCGATCAAGAACGCGGCCCCGCGGTCCTGACCCGGCCGTCAGGAAATACGGACAACCTCTTGACTCGTGCGAAAACAGGAGGAAAATTCTTAATACACCAGAAAACCGGAGCGAGCCGCACGGTCGACGGAGACGTTCGTCGACTAGCGTGACGACCCACTCGCAGGCTCTGGCCAGGCCCCCGGCAGATCCTCCCGGGTGTCGGAGTTCTCAGCGACGGCTGAAGCTCACGGCAACGGGACGGACTACCGGGGACTGCATGTGTTCAGGCCCTTTTCCTCCGCGCCCACGGCCCTTGCCCACGACCCTTTGCGCTCACGGGAGCCCACGGGGACTCCACCGGCGGCCGACCGCGCACCGGCCGGACATGACGAGGGCGAAGCCCCACTGTCCGGCCGCATTCCCAGCCCGCCCCGCTCGCGGCGGTTCCCCGTACCCGGGGCGCTGCCGCAGTGGTACGCGGCAACCGTCACCGGGTGGGACCGGGCCTCTCCTCCGGCGTCCGCTTCTCCGGCGTCCGCTTCCGGGCGCGGTCACGATGCGTCAGCGGTCACTGAGCACCGTCAGAAACCGCTGAGCACCGTCAAGAGCCGCCGCCGTCAGAAACCGCCGCCGCCGAAGTCGCCACCACCGCCGAAGCCACCGCCGCCGAAGTCGCCTCCACCGCCGAAGTCACCGGCGTTGAAGTCGCCGCCCGAGAAGTCGCCCCCCTCGTAACCGCCGAAGCCCGGGTCGGCGTAGGCGGGGGTGGAGAGCATCGAGCCGAGCATCGTGCCCATCAGCAGGCCGGGCAGGAGGCCACCGCCGTAGTAGCCGCCTATCCACGGGGTGTACGCCGGTCCCGCCTCCCAGTACGGGCGGCGGCCGTCCGCCGTGTCGACCATGCGCGACATCGGGTCCTGGCCCTCGGCCAGCCGGGCCGCGTCCGCCGCGCAGACCGGCACCCTGCGCGCGACGCCGCCGGCCGGGGCCCAGTCGGCGTCGGCCGTGGAGGGGCCGTGGCGCGGGTCGAAGAAGCAGGGCGGGCGGCGTTCGGGAAGCGGCCTGCCCTCGCGGCGCGCGGCGAGCACGGCGAGCGCGAAGCGGCCGTCCTCCAGCGCCTCGGTGACGCCGCGGACGTCGTCGGCCCTCGTCGCCTTCGCCATGACCGACTTGGCCTTCTCGTACGCGTCCAGGGCGCGTTCGTAGTCGGCGCGCATCGCGTCGTCGGCGCCCGGTTCGGCGGGGTGGAAGTCGAGGCGGTCGAGCTCCTCGCCGAACGCGGTGATGTCCTCGTCGACCACCACACGCACCTTCTCCAGCGCGGCCCGCTCCTGCGCCGCACGCCGCTGGCGATTGCGCCGCGACAGCAGCAGCACACCGGCGCAGCCGGCGACGAGCACCAGGCCGAACGTCACCAGCCCGACGACGGACGACGGCCCCTGGGCGCCTTCCCAGGTGTCGGGGGCGCCGCCCCTGGCCTGTTCGATGGCGTCGTCGACGAAGGTGTTCAGCTGGGTGACGGCGTCGATGCCGCCCGCCGGCTCGACGGAGGCCGTGAGGTTGGCGACCGCCTGGCGCGACATCACGGCGCGGTCGGCGCCCGCGTCGAAGGCGTCGCCGAGCCTGACGGCGTAGACCCCGGTGATTCCGGTCTGGGTCCGCAGGTCGGCCAGCAGACCGTCCTCGGGGAACTCCGCGCTCTGCGGAAGTACGGCGACGAAGACCGGCTTTCCGGCGTCGAGGATCTTCTCCTCCAGCGCCTCGGCCTCACGGGGCGGCAGCTGGTCACGGGCGCGCTGATCGACGTATACGGGCGACGCGCGCAGCGAATCCGCCACGGTGTCCAGCCCCGTGGCGGCCTGCGCGCCCGGCGCCACGGCGAGTACGGCGGCCGCCAGCAAGAGCAGCAGCCCGGACAAGGTGGAGAACAGTCGTGTCCTCATGCTTAAAATCTACCCGAATGGGTGGATTTTAAGATAGGTGTGTTCTGACTGCGGGTGGCTTCCCGGGAAGCCACCCGCAGCTTCGTCCCTCCGCCCGCCCCGGTTCTACTCCGCGGGCTCGACGCCCGCCTTCAGGAGGCCGTACGTGTACGCGTCCTCCAGGGCCTGCCAGGACGCCGCGATCACGTTCTCGCCGACGCCGACCGTGGACCAGTCGCCCTCGCCGTCGCCCGTGGTGATCAGCACGCGGGTCGTGGACTCCGTGCCGTGCTTGCCCTCCAGGATGCGGACCTTGTAGTCGACCAGCTCCAGCTTGGCGAGCTGCGGGTAGATGCGCTCCAGGCCGACGCGCAGGGCGCGGTCGAGGGCGTTGACCGGGCCGTTGCCCTCCGCCGTGGCGACGATGCGCTCGCCCTTGGCCCACAGCTTCACCGTGGCCTCGTTGGCGTGGGTGCCGTCGGGGCGGTCCTCGACGATGGCCCGCCACGACTCCGTACGGAAGTAGCTGACGGCGCGGCCCCCGGCCTCCTCGCGCAGGAGGAGCTCGAAGGAGGCGTCGGCCGCTTCGTACGTGTAGCCCTTGAGCTCGCGCTCCTTGACGCGCGCGACGACGCGGCCGACCAGTTCGCGGTCGCCGCCCAGGTCGACGCCGAGCTCCTTGCCCTTGAGCTCGATGGAGGCGCGGCCCGCCATGTCGGAGACGAGCATCCGGATGCGGTTGCCGACCAGGCCCGGGTCGATGTGCTGGTAGAGGTCGGGGTCGACCTTGATGGCGGAGGCGTGCAGGCCCGCCTTGTGCGCGAAGGCGGAGACGCCGACGTACGGCTGGTGGGTGGAGGGCGTGAGGTTGACGACCTCGGCGATGGCGTGCGAGATGCGGGTCATCTCGGCGAGCGCGCCGGGCGGGAGCACCTGCTTGCCGTACTTCAGCTCCAGGGCCGCGACCACGGGGAAGAGGTTGGCGTTGCCGACGCGCTCGCCGTAGCCGTTGGCGGTGCACTGCACGTGGGTGGCGCCCGCGTCGACGGCGGCGAGGGTGTTGGCGACGGCGCAGCCCGTGTCGTCCTGGGCGTGGATGCCCAGGCGCGCGCCGGTGTCGGCGAGGACGGTGGCGACGACGGCCTGGATCTGGGCGGGGAGCATGCCGCCGTTGGTGTCGCAGAGGATGACGACGTCGGCGCCGGCCTCCGAGGCCGCCCGTACGACCGACTTGGCGTACTCGGGGTTGGCGCGGTAACCGTCGAAGAAGTGCTCGCAGTCGACGAAGACGCGGCGGCCCTGGGCACGGAGGTACGAGACGGTGTCGCGGACCATCGCGATGTTCTCGTCGAGCGTGGTGCGCAGGGCGAGTTCGACGTGCCGGTCGTGGGACTTGGCGACCAGGGTGACGACGGGGGCTCCGGAGTCCAGGAGGGCCGTGACCTGCGGGTCGTCCTCGGCCCTGGCGCCGGGGCGGCGGGTCGCGCCGAAGGCCACGAGCTGCGCGTTCCTGAAGGTGATCTCGGCCTTGGCGCGGGCGAAGAACTCGGTGTCGCGCGGGTTGGCGCCGGGCCAGCCGCCCTCGATGAAGCCCACGCCGAAGTCGTCCAGGTGCCGGGCGATGGTCAGCTTGTCGGCGACCGTCAGGTTGATGCCTTCGCGCTGGGCGCCGTCGCGCAGCGTGGTGTCGAAGACGTGAAAACTGTCGTCGGGGCCTGAGGTGGTCATGGCTGTCTGGACTCCTGTCGAGTGGAAGGACTGGCTCCACTTGCCCCCATCATCGCGCGCGCCTCGCCCCGGCCGTGATGGGGCCGGGAAACGAAAAAACCCCTCGCGGGTGCGAGAGGTCTGCGCGCGGGTCTGGGGCACGGTGGCCGCGCCGTACGGGGTGGTACGGGACGGTCACTGGGGACCGGCGCGCCTGTTGCCCATAATCATGGCGAACGAGAACACGGGGGCAGTCTCGCATGTCTGCCCCGGCGTGGTACCCCCGTCTCACCATGCGGGCGGGTCCACGTGAGCGGCGCGTTCAGTGGAGCCGTGTGTTCAGTGGAGCGTTTCGTCGAGGAACTCGCCGATCTGGGCGAGGACCTGGGACCGCTCCGAGCCCGGCAGCCCCATCGCCACATGCGTGCTGAAGCCGTCGAGCAGCGCCCGTATCCGGGTCGCGAAACGGTCGGCGTCGACCACCGTGCGCAGTTCGCCGCGCGAGGCGCCCTCGACGAGCAGGGCCACCAGGTCCCGGTGCCAGGACAGCTCGATGTCGAGGAGGCGGGCGCGGGCCTCCTCGTCGACGGCGTGCGAACGGTTCCAGAGTTCGAGCCACAGCGCCCAGTGCGGATCGCGGGGCCCCGACGGCACGTACAGGTCGACGTACGCGTCGAGGCGCTCGCGGACCGGGACCTGCCGGGCCAGGGCGGCCCTGCGGTCCATGCCGAGCTGCTCCTCGCTCCATTCGAGCGTCTGGAGGAGCAGCTCGTCCTTGCTGCGGAAGTAGTAGAGGAGGTGCCCGCTGCTCATCCCCACCTCACGGCCGAGTCCGGCCATGGTCAGCCGCTCCAGCCCGTGCTCGGCGATGCTCGCCATGGCGGCGGCGAGCATCGTCTCGCGGGGCGGGGCGGCGTTGCGCCGACGGGACGCCGGCTTGGCGGAACCGGACGCGGACCCGGTCATGAGGCGTGGACGTTCACATTGAGCACTCGTATGTTCTACCCGATCAGCTGCCCGCCGCGGGCTGCTGCTGGGTGATGCAGTGGATGCCGCCCCCGCCGGCGAAGATCTCGCGGGCGTCGACCAGCGTGACCGTACGGTCGGGGAAGAGGCCGCGGAAGATCTCGGCCGCCTCCTCGTCGCGCGGGTCGTCGAAGGCGCACAGGACGACGCCGCCGTTGCAGAGGTAGTGGTTGATGTACGAGTAGTCGACCCACTCGCCGTCCACCCGCACGGTCGTCGGGGCGGGCACCTCGACGACCTCGAGCGGGCGGCCCTTGGCGTCCGTCTGCGAGCGGAGGAGTTCGACGTTCGCCTTGCAGGGCTCGTGGTCGGGGTGGGACGGGTCCGGCTGGGTGTGGACGAGGACGACGCCGGGCGCGGCGAAGGCGGCGACGATGTCGACGTGGCCGAGGGTGCCGTAGCCGTGCGGCGGGTAGTCGGTCGTCAGGCCGCGCGGCAGCCAGATCGCCTTGGTCGTGCCGAGCTTGGCGTGGATCTCGGCCTCGACCTGCTCGCGCGTCCACTGGGGGTTGCGCTCGGGACCGAGCTGGACGGTCTCGGTGAGCAGGACCGTGCCCTCGCCGTCGACGTGGATGCCGCCGCCCTCGTTGACGAGCGGGGAGGAGAGCGTGGGCACGCCCGTGAGATCGGCGACCATGCCGGCGATCTTCGCGTCGTGCTCCCAGGTCGCCCAGTCCTGGGCGCCCCAGCCGTTGAACACCCAGTCCACGGCCGCCAGTTCGCCGCTCTCGTCGTCCTTGACGAAGGTCGGGCCGATGTCGCGCATCCAGGCGTCGTCGAGCTCGCGCTCGACGAGCTCGATGTCCGGGCCGAGCAGTTCGCGGGCGCCGGCCGCCTGGCCGGGGCCGACGACCATGGTGACCGGCTCGTAGGCGCGTACGGCGCGGGCGACGCTCGCCCAGGCCGCGCGCGAGGCGGCGAGCTCCTCCTCGTTCGAGAAGGTGGTGTTGGGGCCGGGCCACGCCATCCAGGTGCGCTCGTGCGGGGCCCACTCGGCGGGCATACGGAAAGCCATGAGGAGGGTCCTTACAGGAAGTAGAGACGGTTGAGGGAGACGGAGTCGGCGGGTTCTGAGCGGATCGGGTCGCCGTCGAGCGTGACGAGTCCGCTGTGTCCGTCCACCCCGACCTCTCCGATACGGGAGTTCAGGCGCAGGTCGGCGGGGCCGATGCCGCGCGTGCCGCGCACGGCGACGCGGCGCCGGCGCGTCGGCATCAGGTCGTTGCCCTGGTCGAGGGCGGCCTGCGCGACGAAGGCCACCGAGAGGTCGGCGGGCGTCGCGCCGTACGCGCCGAAGAGGGGTCCGAGGACGAGCGGCTCGCAGGTGTCGGTCGCGGCGTTCGGGTCGCCCGTGACGCCGTACGCCGGGAAGCCCGACTTCAGGACCATCTGCGGCTTCGCGCCGAAGTACTGGGGCCGCCACAGCACGATGTCGGCCATCTTGCCGACCTCGATCGAGCCGATCTCGTGGGCGAGGCCGTGGGCGATGGCGGGGTTGATGGTGAGCTTGGCCATGTAGCGCAGGACGCGCGCGTTGTCGTCGTGGGGGCCGTCGCCCTCCATCGGGCCGAGCTCCGCCTTCATCTTCCCGGCCATCTGGAACGTACGGCGCACGGTCTCGCCCGCGCGCCCCATGCCCTGCGCGTCGGACGAGGTGATGCCGATCGCGCCCAGGTCGTGCAGGACGTCCTCGGCGCCCATCGTCCCGGCGCGGATGCGGTCGCGCGCCATGGCGGCGTCGCCGGGCAGGTCGGTCTTGAGGTCGTGTACGGAGACGATCATCCCGTAGTGCTCGGCGACCGCGTCCCGCCCGAAGGGGAGGGTGGGGTTGGTGGACGAGCCGATGACGTTCCGTACACCCGCCATCTTCAGCACGTTGGGGACGTGCCCGCCGCCGCAGCCCTCGATGTGGAAGGCGTGGATCGTACGGCCTTCGAGGACGGAGAGGGTGTCCTCGACCGACAGGCACTCGTTCAGGCCGTCGCTGTGCAGGGCGACCTGTACGTCGTGCTCCTCGGCGACGCGCAGCGCGGTGTCCAGGGCTCGGGTGTGCGCGCCCATGTCCTCGTGCACCTTGAAGCCGGACGCCCCGCCCTCGGCGAGCGCCTCGACCAGCGGCGCGGCGTCGGAGGACGAACCGCGCGCCAGGAATCCGATGTTGACCGGCCAGGCGTCGAAGGCGCCGAAGGCGTGGCGCAGGGCCCAGGGCGAGTTCACGCCGACGCCCCAGACGGGGCCGAACTCCTGGCCGATGATCGTCGTCACACCGGCGGCGAGCGACGCCTCCATGATGCGCGGCGACAGCAGGTGGACGTGCGTGTCGATCGAGCCCGCCGTCGCGATCAGGCCCTCGCCCGACACGATCGACGTGCCGGTGCCGACGACGACGTCCACGCCGTCGAGGGTGTCCGGGTTGCCGGCCCGCCCGATGGCGTGGATCCGGCCTTCCCTGATGCCGATCGACACCTTGCGGATGCCCTGCGCCACGTCGATGACCAGCACGTTGCTGATCACCACGTCGCAGGTCTCGCGCACGGCGGCGGCCTTGAGGTGCAGTCCGTCGCGGGCGGTCTTGCCGAAGCCCGCGAGGAACTCCTCGCCCGGCTTCTGCGCGTCCGACTCGACGCGCACGGTCAGCCCGGAGTCGCCGAGCCTGACCCGGTCCCCCGCGCGGGGGCCGTGCACGGCGGCGTACTCGTGCGGATCGATGCTCATGCCTCAGCTCCTCCTTCGGGCTGTGCTCCCAGATAGCCGCAGGCCGCCGCGGCGCGCAGGGCCTCTTCCTTCGCGCCGGGCGCGTCCAGCGGGCCGTCGACCAGGCCCGCGAAACCGATCGCGATCCGGTCGCCGCCGATCGGGACGAGGCCGACCTCGGCCTCGCCGCCCGGATCGAAGCGGACGGAGGACCCGGCCGGCACGCACAGCCGCATGCCGTACGCCGCCGCGCGGTCGAAGTCGAGGCGGGGGTTCGCCTCGAAGAAGTGGAAGTGGGAGGTGACGCTGACGGGGACGGCCGCCGTGTTGCGTACGGTCAGCCGCACCGCCGGCTCCGGCTCCGCGTCGGCGGGGCCGGGCAGGACCGCGCCCGGGGCGTCGTCGCCCAGGGTCGTGCCGCCGCCGATCGGTGACGGCACGACCGCGAGCCGGGAGCCGTCGTCGAAGACGGCCTCCACATGCACCTCGGTCACCACATCGGCGACGCCCGGCAGCACGTCGTCGGGGCCGAGCACGGACCGCGCCGCCTCGATCGCCTCCGCCAGCCGCCGCCCGTCGCGGGCCGCCTCGCACACCGTGTCCGCGATGAGCGCGGTCGCCTCCGGCACGTTGAGCCGCAGGCCGCGCGCCCGGCGCGCCCGCGCCAGCTCGGCGGCTCCGAACAGCAGCAGCCGGTCGCGTTCCGTCGGGGTCAGTCGCACGCCGCCACACCTCCCAGAATTTAGAACTTCACTCTAACCATCAGGTCCACACGTCCGAAACATTGACGCGCCACCTTGAGCTAAGTCACATTGAACAGCACTCAAAACTTTGTTGTCCTGCGGACCGGGAGACCCAGCCATGCCGATAGAACAGCGCGGAGTCGACACCATTCCGGACGAGGAGCGCACCAGCGGGCCGCGCGACCTCGTCTCCCTCCTTCTCGGCTCCAATCTCTGCCTGGGCGTCATCGTCTTCGGCTGGCTGCCGCCGTCCTTCGGCCTGGGCCTGTGGCCGTCGGTGACCTCGATCATCGTCGGCACCCTGGCCGGCATCGCGGTCACCGCACCGCTGGCGCTGATCTCGCTGCGCACGGCGACGAACCTCTCCACCTCCAGCGGCGCCCAGTTCGGCGTACGCGGCCGTCTCGTCGGCTCGGTGGTCGGCCTGCTGCTCTCGCTCGGCTACACGGCGCTCACGCTGTGGATCGGCGGCGACGTGATGGTCGGGACCCTCTCCCGGCTCACCGGCCTGCCGGACGGCGGGGCCTCCCGCGCCCTGATGTACACCCTGCTCGCGGGCGCCACGGTCGTCGCGGCGGTGTACGGCTACTCGCTGCTGCTGCGGCTCAGCAAGGTGCTGTCCGTCGGCATGGTGGTCCTGCTGCTGGCCGGCGTGTACGCCTACGCGGGCGACTTCACCACGGCCGCGCCCCCGGACACGCCGTACCTGCTCGGCTCCTTCTGGCCCACCTGGCTGCTCGCGGCCGTCGCCGCCGGGCTGAGCGGCCCGGTCGCCTTCATCACCCTCCTCGGCGACTACACGCGGTACGTCTCGCCGCGCCGCCACAGCCCCCGCACGGTCCTGTGGGCCACCTGTCTGGGCCTCCTGCTGGGCCTTCTCGTCCCGCAGCTGTTCGGTACGTACACCGCGCTCGCCGCCCGCGCCGGCCTCGACTACGCCGGACCGCTCGTCGATGCCGCACCCGTCTGGTACCTGGCGCCGCTGCTCCTGGCGGCCTCGGCCGGATCCGTCGGCAACGCCGGTCTGATGCTGTACTCGATGGGCCTGGACCTGGACGCGATCGTGCCGAGGGCCACCCGTGCCCGGGCCACCGTGATCGCCGCGGCCGTCGCGACCGCCTTCGTGTTCGGGGGCTCCTTCGCCTGGTCCGTGCAGTCCGCGATGACGTCCTTCGTCCTGCTGCTGACGGCCGTCGGGACCCCGTGGGCGGTCATCTCCCTCATCGGGTACGTGCGCTGCGGCGGCCAGTACGACGCGGACGCACTCCAGGTCTTCAACCGCCGGGCCAGGGGCGGCGTCTACTGGTACCGGTCCGGCTGGAACGTCCGGGCCACGGCCTCCTGGGCGCTGGGCGCCGCGGTCGGTCTCGCGGCGGTCTCCACGACGGTGTACGAGGGCCCGCTGCTGGCCCTCACCGGCGGTGTGGACTGCAGCTTCATCCTCTCGGGACTGGTGGGCGGCGTCGCGTACACGGCACTGACGACGAAGGGGCGGGCGGCCGGGCGCACCGGAGCGGAACCCGTGGCCGGGGCCGGGAGCGAGACGCCCACCCCCGCGCAAGGGTCCGTGTAGGGAGTGGTGGTACGCGTGAGGCCGCGCCCGGCAGGGGTGCCGGGCGCGGCCTCACGTACGTACGACCGCGGGCGGTGTCAGCCCAGTTCGTGCGTCCAGCCGTGGGTGTCCTCGGCCTTGCCCGTCTGGATGGCGAGCAGCGCCTCGCGCAGCTCCATCGTCACCCTGCCCGGCTGCCCGTCCCCCTGGACCCACTCCGCCCCCTCGGACTTCACCGAGCCGACCGGCGTGATGGCCGCGGCGGTGCCGCAGGCGAAGACCTCGGTGAGGGTGCCGTTCTCGGTGTCGCGCTTCCAGTCGTCCGTGGAGATCCGGCCCTCCGCGGTCTCGTAGCCGAGGTCGCGGGCGAGCTGGAGCAGCGAGTCGCGGGTGATGCCGGCGAGGAGGGAGCCGGTGAGCTCCGGGGTGACGATCCTGGGCTTCTCGCCGGACGCGCCCCCGTACACGAAGTACAGGTTCATGCCGCCCATCTCCTCGACCCACTTGTGCTCCAGCGCGTCCAGCCAGACCACCTGGTCGCAGCCCTGCTGGGCCGCTTCGGCCTGGGCGAGGAGCGAGGCCGCGTAGTTGCCGCCGGTCTTGGCGAAGCCCATGCCGCCGGGGACGGCGCGGACGTAGTTCTCGGAGAGCCAGACCGAGACCGGCTTCACGCCGCCGGGGAAGTAGGCGCCGGCGGGCGACGCGATGACGATGAAGAGGTACTCATTGGCCGGCCTCACACCGAGCCCGACCTCATTGGCGATCATGAACGGGCGCAGGTAGAGGGAGGCCTCGCCGCCGTGCGCCGGAACCCATGCCTTGTCCTGCTGGACCAGCGCGTCGCAGGCCGCGATGAACGTCTCGACGGGCAGCTCCGGCATGGCCAGGCGGCGTGCGGAGATCTGGAAGCGCTTGGCGTTCGCGTCGGGGCGGAAGGTGGTGACCGTGCCGTCGGGCCGGCGGAATGCCTTCAGGCCCTCGAAGATCTCCTGCGCGTAGTGCAGGGTCATGTTGGCCGGGTCGATCGACAGCGGCGCGTACGGGGTGAGCTGCGCGTCGTGCCAGCCACGGCCCTCGGTCCACCGGATGGTGACCATGTGGTCGGTGAAGTGGCGGCCGAATCCGGGGTTGGCCAGGACCGCCTCGCGCTCCGCGTCGGACAGCGGGTGCGAGGAGGGCTTGAGCTCGATCGTGGGCGTCGTCATGAGTGCGTGTCCTTCACCGGTTGTGTGTGGTGGACCGCGCTCACGCCTCTGGTAGGACGTCCGAGCTTCCCCTCATACCGCGGCCCCGCGTTCGATTATCGCCCGCGGGAGTACGTGGATGAAACGGCGTGCAGTGCGGCCCGGGATTGATGGTCCCACCCGGCCGCGGCAAAGCACAGCCGCCGGGTGTCTGCGACCCGGCGGCTGTGGGAGGAGTCCGTCGGGTCAGCCCGCTACGCGTACCGCGAGCGCGTCGCCGATCTCGTCCGTCGTACGGACCGTGCCGCCGTCGCGCTCCGCGAGGTCGGCGGAGACGGCCTCCTCGATGCGACCGGCCTCGGCCTCGAAGCCGAGGTGGCGCAGGAGGAGGGCGACGGAGAGGACGGTGGCCGTCGGGTCGGCCTTGCCCTGACCCGCGATGTCGGGCGCGGAGCCGTGGACGGGCTCGAACATCGACGGGAAGGCACCCGTCGGGTTGATGTTGCCGGAGGCCGCCAGGCCGATGCCGCCGGTCACGGCGGCGGCGAGGTCGGTGAGGATGTCGCCGAAGAGGTTGTCGGTGACGATGACGTCGAAGCGCTCCGGCCGGGTGACGAAGAAGATCGTCGCGGCGTCGACGTGCAGGTAGTCGGTGGTGACCTCGGGGTACTCCTGGCCGACCTTGTCGAAGATGTTCTTCCACATGTGGCCGGCGTATACGAGGACGTTGTTCTTGTGGACCAGCGTCAGCTTCTTGCGCGGGCGGGCGTTGGCCCGCTCGTACGCGTCACGCACGACGCGCTCGACGCCGTACGCCGTGTTCAGGCTGACCTCGGTCGCGACCTCGTGCTCCGTACCGGTGCGGATGGAGCCGCCGTTGCCGGTGTACGGGCCCTCGGTGCCCTCGCGCACGACGACGAAGTCGATGTCGGGGCGGCCGGCCAGCGGCGTGGCGGTGTTCGGGAACAGCTTCGACGGGCGCAGGTTGATGAAGTGGTCGAAGGCGAACCGCAGCTTGAGCAGCAGCCCGCGCTCCAGGACGCCCGACGGCACGGACGGGTCGCCGATGGCGCCGAGCAGGATGGCGTCGTGCTGCTTGAGGGAGTCGAGCTCCGCGTCCGGGAGGGTCTCTCCGGTGCGGTGCCAGCGCTGCGCGCCGAGGTCGTACTCCTTGGTCTGCAGCTTCACGTCCTGCGGAAGGACGGCGTTGAGGACCTTGAGCCCTTGGGCCACGACCTCCTGGCCGATGCCGTCACCAGGGATCACTGCGAGATTGAGGCTGCGAGACATGTCGGCACCCTACTCCCGCGTCCCACCCCCTGACACCGAGTGTCCGCCATTCGGACTCATCGTCCCGACAGATTCTGTTCACCCTCCGTACCGGCCGGAGTTGGCCGCCCCTGGGAAGTTCTCCCGCATGGCTGACCTCCCCCGCACCGGCATACCCGAGCAGCTCGCGCGCCGCCTGAGCATGCCGGAGCAGCACGCATACCTGCGTACGAAGCTGTCCCGCCGACGGGTGATCACCTCGTCGGCCGCCACGGTGGGCGGAGCCGCCCTGCTCGGCGGCGCGAGCCCGGCGTACTCCGTCTCCCCTGCCACCACCCCTGTCACCACCGCGCTCGCCGACCGCGTCGACGGGTCGCTCGTCGCGCCCTTCGGCCGCCACCTCGCCTTCGGCGCCGACCCGAAGACGCAGATGCGGATCTCCTGGCAGGTGCCCTTCGCGGTCGGACGCCCCTATGTGCGCGTGGGGCTGAAGCCGTGGGAGCTGAGCCGGAAGATCGAGGCGGAGGTGCGCGCCCTGCACACGCCGTCGCTGTCGCGCAAGCTCCCCGCGGTGGACCAGTTCTACCTGCATGCGGGGCTCGACGGGCTGAGGCCGGGGACGACGTACTACTACGGGGTCGGGCACGACGGGTTCGACCCGGCCGACGCGTGCCGGCTGTCGACGGTCGGGTCGTTCCGCACGGCGCCCGCACGGCCGGAGACCTTCGTCTTCACGGCCTTCGGCGACCAGGGGGTCAGCTACGACGCCCTCGCCAACGACCAGTTGATCCTCGGGCAGAACCCCTCCTTCCACCTGCACGCGGGCGACATCTGCTACGCGGACAGCAGCGGGCGGGGCAGGGAGTCGGACACCTACGACGCGCGCGTGTGGGACCAGTTCCTGGCGCAGACCGAGTCCGTGGCCTCGCGGGTGCCGTGGATGGTGACCACCGGCAACCACGACATGGAGGCCTGGTACTCCCCCAACGGCTACGGCGGCCAGTCCGCCCGCTGGTCACTGCCGGACAACGGGCCGGACGCGGTGAACGCCCCCGGCATCTACTCCTTCACGTACGGCAACGTCGGCGTCGTGGCGCTGGACGCGAACGACGTGTCGTACGAGATCCCCGCCAACCGGGGCTACACGGACGGCGCGCAGAGCGCCTGGCTCGACCGGCGGCTGGGCGAGCTGCGGCGGCAGGCCGGCATCGACTTCGTCGTGCTGTTCTTCCACCACTGCGTGTACTCGACGTCCACCCACGCCTCGGACGGCGGGGTGCGCGACGCGTGGCTGGCGCTCTTCGCCAAGCACCAGGTGGACCTGGTGATCAACGGACACAACCATGTGTACGAGCGGACCGACGCCATCAGGGACGGCGAGGTCGGCAAGCCGGTCCCGGTCGGGTCCTCCACCGACCCGACGCGGGACGGGACCGTGTACGTCACGGCGGGCGGCGCGGGCAAGGACCTGTACGGGTTCGGGCCGGGCGTACGGGACAGCTACGAGGGCAACGTCCACGACCACGACCACATCGTGAGCTTCCACTGGACCACGTCGCGGATCCCGGACCCGGACACGGTGGAGTGGTCGCGGGTGCGGTACACCGGCTTCTCGTTCCTCGCGGTGGAGGCCGAGGCCGGTGCGTCACCGAAGCTGAAGGTCTCCGCGCTCGCCGAGTCGGGTGAGCGCGTCGACTACTTCGAGATCCGGCGCGGCCGCTAGCCGGGCCGCGGCACCGTGCGGCGCGCGCCGGCGGCTCAGTGGCCGGTGGCGCCGCCGTTGTCGCGGCGGTCGAGGGCGCGCTGGAGGGCGGCGGCGGCCTGCTTGCGGTCGGTCTCGTTCGAGCGGGGGGTGTGGCGGACGCGGCGGACGGTCTCGGCCATGATGATCGACTCCTTGAGATCAGAATGATTTCAGGGCGCCGGAATGGGCGGGGAGCAGGTGCCGCAGGGGTTACCTGCATGGGGCACGGGCTCGCGACCGCCGTTCGCTGATGGAGCGAGACGTTCGGCTTCTTCCAAGCTAAGCGAGGCCGGGCTGTCTGTCTCCACAATTACTCGGACTTCCTACTATCTGAGACGCGATCATGACGGCGACGCTCTGAGCTCGGCACATCGCCGGTTCCGGCCCACGGCCCCTCGGAGCCGCGGCCCCCGGAGCCCTACAGCAGGTCGCCGTCGCGCCAGTCGAAGAACAGCGCGTCGAAGGGGTCGGGGAGCTCCGCCCCGGCCGCCGGCCGCACATGGGCCGAGCCCTCCTCCTCCGGCAGCGGTACGACACCGTCCGGGCCCAGCGCGGCGATCCGGCCGGACCACACCTGCCACCCGCGCGCCGCGTACAGCGCCGCGCCGTCGTCGGACGCGCTGAGCGCGCCGAGTACGTACGCCCGGTCGATCACCCCCTCCAGCGCCCCCGTCACCGCGTCCCCCAGCCCCTGCCTGCGGCGGTCGGCCCGCACCGCCACCCCTTCGACGTAACCGGTCCGCAGGGAGCGGCCGCGGTGCAGGACCCGGCGCTGGACGACGCTGCCGTGGGCGGCGAGGCCGTGCTCGTCGTGGACGAAGGCGTGTACGCCGCCGAGGGTGTGGTCCCAGTCGTCCTCGCCGAAGTCGCCGTCGAAAGCGGCGTCCAGGAGGGCGCGGATCTCGCGGAGCGCGTCGGGCGCGAGATCGGCGGTGTGGGCGGTACGGACCCGGACGGGACGCATCCGGGCGGCGGTCATCGGCTCAGCCATGCACCGCACTCTCGCAGGTCCCGCCCGTACCAGGTACTCAGCCCTCTTCTGAGTACGCGCGCCGTGTCGTACGGGCCCCGCGCGCAGAAGAGTTGACCCCATGAACGGCCTCTACGCTCTCAAGCCCTGGTACGCGGCCCGCCTCCGCGGCGTCCGCGGCGCGCTGGCCCGCCGCGAGGTGTCGCCCGACACCCTCACCGCGGCCGGCGTGGTCTGCGCGGCGGGCGCGGCGGCGGCCCTGGCCTGGCTGCCGGCGCCGGTCGCCGCCCTGCCGGTCGCGGTGCTGCTCGCGGCGCGGCTCGGCTTCGCCAACCTGGACGGGGCGCTGGCCCGCGACACGGGGCGCACGACACGGCGCGGGGCGCTGCTCAACGAACTCGGCGACCGCGCCGCCGACCTGGCGGTGCTGGCCGGTTTCCTGGCACTCGCCCCGCTGTGGCTGGTGGCCGTCGCGGCGCTCGCCGCGACCCTGCCGTCCTGGGTGTCGCTGGCCGGCGCGGCGGCGGGTGCGGAGCGCCTCAACGGCGGCCCGGTCGGCAAGACGGAGCGGTGCCTGCTGGTGGTCGTCGCGGCGGCGTCCGGCTGGGCGGTGCCGGTGCTGGCCGTGATCGCGGCGGGCTCGGCGCTCACCGCGGCCGTGCGCTGCATCCGCCTGTGGCGCGTACTGGGCGGCCGCGTGCCGGGCGGCGCCCGATGAGCGCCGTGGGGGTCCTCCCCCTCGTGACGGGCGTGCTGGGGGCGAGCGGCGTCGTGGTCGCGGCGCTGCCCGCGCGGGTCGCGACGCGGGCCGAGCTGCGCAAGCGGTGGCGGACCTGGGCACTGGCGGCGCCGCTGTACCTGGGAGCGCTGCACCTGGGCGGCGGGGGCGCGTTCGCGCTGGCGGCGGGGCTCGGCCTGGTCGCGGTGAGCGAGTACGTACGGATGACGGGTCTGCGGCGCGGCGAGTACGCGGTGCTCGGCGCGGCCTCGGTCGCGCTGCCGGCCCTCGCGTGGCTGGCCCCCGGCCTGCTCGGCCTGCGGGCGGCGGCGCCGCTCCTGCTCGCGGCCGCGCTCCCGGCCCTGCTCGCGGGCGACCACACCACGGGCTTCACCCGGTCCGCCCGCACGGTCTTCGCCCTGCTGTGGATCCCGGTCGCCCTGACCGGCCTGATCGCCCTGGGCCCCGCGACCGCGATGGCGGTGGGCCTGGCGGTGGCGCTGGGCGACGTGGGCGCGTGGTGCGGGGGCACGGCGCTGGGGCGGGGGCCGGCGGGCGCGCGCCCCGGCCCCGGAGGTCTTCGGGGGCTGCTCGCGCGGCCGCTGTCCCCGCTCTCGCCCCGCAAGACCTGGGCGGGCGTCCTCGGCGCAGCCGCCGCGACCACCCTCGCGCTGGCGCTCGTCGGCGCCTTCTCACCGCTGCTCTGGGCGGCCGTCCTGGCCGGCTGCGTCCTCGGTGACCTGCTCGAATCCATGGTCAAGCGCGAGACGGGGGTCAAGGACGCGGGGAGCTGGCTGCCCGGTTTCGGCGGCCTGCTGGACCGTATCGACTCCCTGCTCGTGGCCCTGCTGCTCGCGATGGTGGTGTCCCTGTGACGGCCCCGGTCCCTGCTGCCCCTGCCGCCCCTGCCCGCACGGAGCTTCCCTCCCGTCTCGCGGCCGCCGCGCGCCGCGCCCTGTGGTGGTGCGTCCTCACCCTGACCGGCGGCGTCGAGCGGCGCGGCGCGCTCCCGCGCGGCGGCTGCGTCGTCGTCGCCAACCACTCCTCGCACGCCGACACCGCCGCCCTGCTGGCCGCGCTCGACGCCCGCCACACCCCGGCGATCGGGGCGGCGGCGGACTACTGGTTCGCGTCGCCCTGGCGCAGCCGGATCTGCGCCCGCCTCGCGGCCGGCTTCCCGGTCCGCCGCAAGGGCGGCGGCCTGGACGACCTGCTGGCGATGGCCGGCCGGCTGCGGGCGGGCCGCGCCGTGGTCCTCTTCCCCGAGGGCACGCGCGGGCCCGGCGGCGAGGTCGGCGCGTTCCACCGGGGGGCGCTGCTCCTCGCCGAGCGGGCGGGCGTACCCGTCGTACCGGTCGGCATCGCGGGTACGGACCGCCTCCTCCCCAAGCACGGCCGCCTCCGCTCCTCCCTGGTCCGGGTCCGCGTCGGCGCCCCGCTCCCTTCCTCCGTCACTCCCGAGGAGGCGCGCGCGGCGGTCGCGGCGCTCACCGCCCGGACGTACGCCGAGCCCCTGCGCGACTCGGCGGCGCGCCGCCGGGTGGCCGCGGTCGCCACTTCCCGGTGGGGCCTGCCGCTCGCCTTCGTGTGGGCGTGCGCGGAGGCGCTGAGCTGGCCGCTGATGCCGGAGCTCTTCCTCGCGGTCGTCTGCGTGGCCGCCCCGCGCACCGCGTTCCGGCTCTCGGCGACGGCGCTCGCGGGAAGCCTGGCCGGCGGCCTGCTGGCCCTTCAGCTGGCGGGCTCCGGCGTCCACCTGCCGGCGCCGCTCACCACGGACCGCATGCGGGCCGAGGTGCGGCACGGGCTGGCCGCCGAGTCCGCGGCGGCCGTCCGCCACCAGCCCTGGAACGGCGTCCCCTTCAAGGTGTACGCCGCCGAGGCGGGCCGTGCCGGAGTCCCGGCCGCCGACTGGCTCACCGCCTCCGCCACGGCCCGCGCCCCCCGCACCCTCGCCGTGGGCCTCGCCTTCGCCGCCTTCGGCCTGCTGACGCGCCGCTTCCGGCGGCACTACGTGCTCTACCTGGCGCTGCTGGGCGGGGCCTTCACGGTCGCCCTCACCCTGATCGTCACGGGCTGGCGCTGACGGCGCGGACTCCGCGGGGGCCTTTCCCGGATCCGGGAAAGGCCCCCGCGGGGTGGCCCGCTCCCGAGCGCCTCAGTACACGTTCACGCCGTACGCCGCCAGGGCTTCCTTCACCGGCTGGTGAATGGCGGAGCCACTGGTCCCCGTACAGCCGGAACTCCCCGAGTGGATCCCCAGGGCCACCCCGCCGGCGAAGTGCGCGCCGCCGCTGTCGCCGCCGGCCGAGCAGGCGGTGGTGCGGACCATGCCGTAGACGGGACCGTCGCCGTAGTTGACGGTGACGTTGACGGCGGTGACGGTGCCGCTGGTCACCTTGGTGGTGGAGCCGCTCTTCCTGAGCGCCTGGCCCACGACGGCGTCCGCGGCGGACGTGATGTCCTGGTGGCTGCCGTTGTAGAGGTTGACGTTGCCCGCCGGAGCCGAGCCGTTCGTGTACCGCACGATGCCGTAGTCGTTGGCCGGGAAGCTGGTGCCCTCACGGACACCGATCACCGGGCCGCCGGAGGCCGCCGACCAGTTGGCGGTGATGTTGGTGCAGTGGCCCGCCGTCACGAAGTAGCGCGTGGTGCCCTTGGAGACGTTGAAGGCGGCCGAGCAGCGCGATCCGCCGCCGTAGACGGCGTCGCCGCCCGCCACCTCGCGCGTGAAGGTCCCCGGTACGCGCGACACCCGCACGGCGCCGTCCTGCGCGTCCGCGACCTTCTTCAGCCGGGCCATCTCCCGCGCGGACACGGACCGGTCGGCCTCGACGCTGACCTGGTTGGTCCGGGGGTCGATGCCCCAGGACGTACCGGTGATCTTCGCTCCGGTCTCCAGGGCGGCCATGGCCGCCTCCAGCCGCGCGGCGCTCCGCTCCACGCGCTTGACCGCGGCGCCGGCCGCGCGGGCCTGCTCGGCGGCGCGGTCGCTGGTGACGGTGACGGTGAGTTCACCGGTGCGGCGGTCGATGTAGCTGCCCGCGGTGTCGTCGCCGAGCCGCTGGGAGAGCTCGGAGTCCAGGGCGTACGTCGCCGGACCCGCGGCGGCTTCGGCGGCGGGCCCGGCAGTGGCCTCGGCGCCGGCCGGGGCCGCGCCGAGGCCGAGGGCGCCGGCGGCCATTAAGGCGGTCAGGGCCGTGCGCGCACGGAGGGTGCGTCTCATGGGGGGATCTCCTCAGTCAGGTCTCCGCGGGGAACGGAAACGCCGTTGAGGGAATTTGACATGCTCATTGCCAATCCACAAGACCGCGTCACCGCCCGACGGCCGCCTGCGCGCCCCCACGCGCGCCCCCACCGGTTCCGCCGCCCGCTTCGGGGCACACGCACTCCGACGAAGGAGGCGAAGACATGAGCGCATGGGCACTCACCCGGCGCGGCAGGCGCACGGCCCGCCGGGCGTCGGACAGTTCAGCCTTGGAGGCCGCCGCGCGCTGGGGATTCGCGGCACGCGGAGTGCTCTACGTACTGGTCGGCGTACTGGCGCTCCGGATCGCGTTCGGCCAGGGCACGCAGGAGGCCGACCGAGGAGGGGCGCTCGCCGAGGTGGCCGCCCGGCCGCTGGGCTCGTTCCTGCTCTGGGCGCTGGGCGTCGGGCTGGTCGGCATGGCGCTGTGGCGGCTCTCCGAAGCCTTCTTCGGCGCGGCGGGACCCGACGGCCACAAGCCCCGCAAGCGCCTGCTGTCCCTGGCGCGTTTCCTCTTCTACGGCTTCGTGGCGTACACCGTGCTGTCGTTCGCGACGGGCTCCAGGGGCAGCGGCAGCGGATCGAGCGACAAGCAGTCGGACGACGTGACGGCCAGGGCCATGGAACTCCCGGCCGGCCAGTGGATCGTGGGCCTCGCCGGCCTGGCCATCGCGGTCTCGGGTGTGTGGATCGCGTCCCGCGCCGCCCTGCGCAAGTACCACAAGCACCTGAAGATGGGCGAGCTGCGGGGCCGCACCCGCCGGGCCGTGGACGTCGCCGGTGTGGCGGGCGGCGTCGCCCGGGGCTCGGTCTTCGCCGTGCTCGGCGGCTTCGCGGTCAAGGCGGCGGTCGACTACGAACCCGACAAGGCCAAGGGCATCGACGACACCCTCCGCTCCTTCGCCGACACGCCGGTGGGGCCGTGGCTGCTGGCCCTGATAGCCGTGGGCCTGGCCCTGTTCGGTGTCTTCTCCTTCGCGATGGCCCGCTGGCGCAAGATCTGACACCCGGCGGCACACGGAAACCGCCCCCGTCCGGCGTGGGGGCCGGGACGGGGGCGGGGTTTCGCGGGGCGCGCGACCAGGGGCCGCGCGCCGGGGCGGTCAGCCCTGGTGCGGGTAGGTGTAGTCGGTCGGCGGGACCAGGGTCTCCTTGATGGCCCGGGTCAGGGTCCAGCGCTGGAGGTTCTGGGGCGCGCCCGCCTTGTCGTTGGTGCCGGACGCGCGGCCGCCGCCGAAGGGCTGCTGGCCGACGACGGCGCCGGTCGACTTGTCGTTGATGTAGAAGTTGCCCGCCGCGTAGCGGAGCTTGTCCATCGTGTACGCCGCGGCCGCGCGGTCGTTGGAGATGACGGCGCCGGTCAGCGCGTAGTCGGACGCCGACTCCATCTGCTCCAGCATGGCGTCGTACTTCTCGTCCTCGTAGACGTGGACCGCGAGGATCGGGCCGAAGTACTCGGTCGTGAAGACCTCGTTCTCCGGGTCCGTGCAGGCGATGACCGTCGGGCGGACGAAGTAGCCGACCGAGTCGTCGTACGTACCGCCCGCGACGATCGTGCACGTCGGGTCGGCGGCGGCGCGGTCGATCGCGGCCTTGTTCTTGGCGAACGAACGCTCGTCGATGACGGCGCCGATGAAGTTCGACAGGTCGGTGACGTCGCCCATGGCGATGGAGTCGACCTCGGCCGCGAACTCCTCCTTGAACCCGTCGTTCCAGATCGAGGCCGGGACGTACGCACGCGAGGACGCGGAGCACTTCTGGCCCTGGAACTCGAAGGAACCGCGGGTCAGCGCGGTCTTCAGGACGGCGCGGTCGGCGCTCGGGTGCGCGACGACGAAGTCCTTGCCGCCGGTCTCGCCGACGAGACGCGGGTACGTGCGGTATTTCTCGATGTTGTTGCCGACCGTCTTCCAGAGGTACTGGAAGGTCTTGGTCGAGCCGGTGAAGTGGATGCCGGCCAGGTCGCGGTGGTTGAGGGCGACCTCGGAGACCTCGATGCCGTCACCGGTGACCAGGTTGATGACACCCTTGGGCAGACCGGCCTCCTCCAGGAGCTGCATCAGCAGCACGGCGGCGTGCGTCTGCGTCGGGGACGGCTTCCAGACCACGACGTTGCCCATCAGGGCGGGAGCGGTCGGCAGGTTGCCCGCGATGGCGGTGAAGTTGAAGGGCGTGATCGCGTAGACGAAGCCCTCCAGCGGACGGTGGTCCAGCCGGTTCCACACACCCGGGGCGTTCGCCGGCGGCTGCTCGGCGAGCAGGTCGCGGGCGTACTTGACGTTGAAGCGCCAGAAGTCGACGAGCTCGCACGGGGTGTCGATCTCGGCCTGCTGGACGGTCTTCGACTGGCCGAGCATGGTCGAGGCGGCGAGCGTCTCGCGCCACGGGCCCGACAGCAGCTCGGCGGCGCGCAGGATGATCGCGGCGCGGTCGTCGAAGGACATCGCGCGCCACGCCGGAGCGGCGGCCAGCGCGGCGTCGATCGCGTCCCTGGCGTCCTGCTGCGTGGCGTGGGCGGCGGTGCCGAGGACGGCCTTGTGGTTGTGCGGCTGTACGACGTCGAAACGCTCGCCGCCGCCCATCCGCTTCTCACCGTTGATCGTCATCGGGAGGTCGACGGGGTTCTCGGCCAGCTCCCTGAGCTTGGCCTCGAGGCGCGCGCGCTCCGGCGAACCCGGGGCGTAGGTGCGCACCGGCTCGTTGACCGGGGCGGGGACCTGGGTCACAGCGTCCATGAGTTCCTTGACTCCTTTGTGAGGGGTGGAAGGGCTCGGCCCTTGGGTCAGCCTGGGTCAGTTCTTGGTGATCATCGAGCGGACGAAGAACAGCAGGTTGGCCGGCTTCTCCGCGAGGCGCCGCATGAAGTAGCCGTACCAGTCGGTGCCGTACGCGGTGTACACACGCATCCGGTGGCCCTCCGCCGCGAGCCGCACGTGCTCCTCGCTGCGGATCCCGTACAGCATCTGGAACTCGTACTCATCCAGTTTGCGCCCCGCGCGCCGCGCGAGCTCCTGGCTGACGGCGATCAGCCGCGGGTCGTGCGACCCGATCATCGGGTACCCGTCGCCCGCCATGAGGATCTTCAGGATCCGGACGTACGCCTTGTCGATCTCGGCCTTGTCCTGGAACGCGACGGTGGCGGGCTCCTTGTAGGCACCCTTCACGATACGGACGCGGCTGCCGTTCGCGGCGAGGCGACGCGCGTCGTCCTCGGTGCGGAACAGGTAGGCCTGGATCACGCAGCCGGTCTGCGGGAAGTCCTTCCGCAGCTCCTCGTGGATGGCGAACATCGAGTCGAGGGTGGTGTGGTCCTCGGCGTCCAGCGTGACCGTGGTGCCGATCGCGGCGGCGGCCTCGACGACCGGGCGGACGTTGGCGAGCGCCAGCGCGTGGCCGCCCTCCAGCGCCTGGCCGAACATCGACAGCTTCACGGACATCTCGGCCCGCTCGCCCAGCCCCAGGCCCTTGAGGTGCTCGACCAGCTCCAGGTACGCGTCGCGGGCGGCGAAGGCCTGCTCGCGCGTGGTGATGTCCTCGCCCACGACGTCCAGGGTGACTTCCAGCCCCTTGCCGGCGGCGTCCCGGACGATCGGAATGACCTGCTCGACCGTCTCGCCGGCGATGAACCGGCCGACGACCTGCTTGGTCCCCGGAGCCGCCGACACGAAACGGCGCATTTTGTCGCTGCGCGAAGCGGCGAGGATCACGGGACCCAGCACGGGGCACCTCCACGGAAAAGACTTCGAAGGGGCCGTGACCGGCGAAGACCGGTACGGCACGGATAACCACCGTGAAATCTAGGGATCGCTCGAATCCTGAACCATCGACAGCTGTCACGCATCCCCGGCCCTTACCTCATACAAATGTCTGAGAGGGTGCGAGAATAAGAAGCGTGAAAGGCGATTACCAGGACCTGGTCGACGAGATCTCGGCGTTGCTCGGCGCCCCCGCGACACTGGAGGACCGCGATTTCCGGCTGATCGCGTTCGGTGCCCACGACAGCGACAGCGATTTCGACGAGACCACCCTGGACCCGGTCCGCACGCGCTCGATCCTCACCCGCCGCTCGACGGCCGAGGTGCGTGCCTGGTTCGAGAAGTTCGGCATCGCCACGGCGGAAAGCCCGGTGTACATCCCCGCCGACCCCGCGGCCGGGGTGCTGCGCGGCCGGCTCTGCCTTCCCGTACGGCACCGGGGCACGGTCCACGGTTACGTGTGGCTGCTCGCCGGGGGCGACGGCCCGCCGGCGCCCGTGCCGGCCTCGGCGATGGCGGTCTGCGCCCGGATCGGGGCGCTCCTGGCGGACGAGGCCCGCGCCCGCGCCGACCTCGGCCCGTACCTGCTGACCCTGCTCGCCTCGGAGTCCGCCGAGAGCCGGGCCTCCGCGCGGGCCACACTGGGCGCGGCGCTGGGCGACGGCGGCCCGTACGCCCTGCTGTGCGTCGCCCCCTGGGCGCAGCCCGTTCCGGGTGTGCCCACGGTCCCGGGCGCGGCCGCCCTCTGTCTGCTCCCGGTGCCCGGCCCGGCCGGCCCGCGCCTCGCCGCCCTGATCAGGATCCGTACGCAGGCCGACCTCTCCCCCGCCCGCCTGGCGGCCGGCAACCTGCTCGCCGCGCCGGGCCCGGTCGTCGGCATCGGCAATCCCGTGCACGCACTGGACGAGCTGCCCGGCGCCTGGCGGGAAGCCTCGGCCGCGGCCCGCGCGGCCCTGGCGCGGCCCCGTCTCGGACCGGTCGCGGAGTGGTCGGGGATCGGTCCGTACCGCCTGCTGGCCGCGCTCCCCGACAGCGGGCCCGGCCACCCCGTCGACCCTGCCGTACGCCCGCTGCTGGAACCCGCGCACGCCGAACTCGCCCGTACCGCCGAAGTGTTCCTGGACTGCGCGGGCCAGGCGGGCCGCACCGCGAGCACGCTGAACATCCACCGCCAGACGCTCTACTACCGCCTGTCACGCGTGGAGCAGCTCACCGGCCTCGATCTCCACGACGGCGAGGACCGGCTGCTGCTGCACATGTCCCTCAAGGCCGCCCGCCTGTGACGCGCTCCGGAAACGGAGAGCCGGCCGGCCTCCACGCACCGGTGCCCGGGACGCGGGCGTCCTTCCCGTACGACGTCGTACGGGAAGGGCATCCGTGCGTCCCGGGCACCGGTGACGGGCCGGACAGGAGCCGGGTCAGTCCGAGAGGTTCACGAAGCGGGCCGAGGAGGCGCCGATCTCGTTGGCGATCTCGGTGAGGACGGCCGGCGGGACGGTGTCGTCCACGGAGAGGACGGCCAGTGCCTCGCCGCCCTGGTCCGCGCGGGAGACCTGCATGCCCGCGATGTTCAGGCCGGCCTCGCCGAGGATGCGGCCCACCGTGCCGACGACGCCCGGGCGGTCCTGGTAGCGCAGGACGACCATGTGGTCGGCCAGGGTCAGGTCGATGTCGTGCTCGCCGATGCCGACGATCTTCTGGAGGTGCTTGGGGCCCGCCAGCGTGCCGGAGACCGAGACCTCCTCACCGCCGGAGAGCGTGCCGCGCACGGTGACGACGTTCTTGTGGTCCGGGGACTCCGAGCTCGTCGTGAGGCGGACCTCCACGCCACGCTCCTGGGCGAAGAGCGGCGCGTTGACGTAGGAGACGGTCTCGTCCACCACGTCCTCGAACACGCCCTTCAGCGCGGAGAGTTCCAGCACCTTGACGTCGTACTGCGTGATCTCGCCGTACACCTCGACGTCGAGGCGCACCGCGACCTCGCCCGCGAGCGCGGTGAACATCCGGCCGAGCTTCTCGGCGAGCGGCAGGCCGGGGCGTACGTCCTCGGCGATGACACCGCCCTGGACGTTGACCGCGTCCGGCACGAGCTCACCGGCGAGCGCGAGGCGCACGGACTTGGCGACCGCGATGCCCGCCTTCTCCTGGGCCTCGTCGGTGGAGGCGCCGAGGTGCGGCGTGCAGACGACCTGGTCGAGCTCGAACAGCGGGGAGTCGGTGCAGGGCTCCTTCGCGTACACGTCGAGGCCCGCACCGGCGACCCGGCCCTCCTTGAGGGCGGAGTACAGCGCCGCCTCGTCGACGATGCCGCCGCGGGCGGCGTTGACGATGCGGACCTCGGGCTTGACCTTGTGGAGCGCTTCGTCGCCGATGAGGCCGAGCGTCTCGGGGGTCTTGGGGAGGTGGACGG
Organism: Streptomyces altiplanensis; assembly: GCF_053591575.1. NCBI lineage: Bacteria > Bacillati > Actinomycetota > Actinomycetes > Kitasatosporales > Streptomycetaceae > Streptomyces > Streptomyces altiplanensis. The sequence goes on from NZ_JBSFUB010000001.1 coordinate 193,856, forward strand.
TGATGAAGTCCGACACCGCGAGCAGCTCGTCGAGCGAGAGCAGCTTGACGCCCATCTGGGCGGCGCGCGCGGGCTGCACGTAGGGGTCGTACGCGACGATCTTCATGCCGAAGGCCGACATGCGCTGCGCGACCAGGACGCCGATGCGGCCGAGGCCGACGACGCCCAGGGTCTTCTCGCTCAGCTCGACACCCGTGTACTTCGAGCGCTTCCACTCGCCGTTCTTGAGGGCGGTGTTGGCCTGCGGGATGTTGCGCGCGGTGGCGACGAGCAGGCCGCAGGCGAGCTCGGCGGCGGTGACGATGTTGGACGTCGGCGCGTTGACGACCATCACGCCGGCCTTGGTGGCGGCGGAGACGTCGACGTTGTCGAGGCCGACGCCGGCGCGGGCGACGACGCGGAGCTTCTTCGCCGCGGCGATGGCCTCGGCGTCGACCTTGGTGGCGGAGCGGACGAGAATCGCGTCCACGTCGGCGATGGCCGGCAGGAGCTCTGCCCGGTCGGCGCCGTTGCAGTGCCGGATCTCGAAGTCCGGGCCCAGGGCGTCGACTGTGGCCGGCGACAGCTCTTCAGCGATGAGTACGACAGGTTTCGAGCTCACGTGAGTCCTCACTGGTCCTTTGCGGACGGCCGTCCCGACGGCCGCAGGCGGTGGAGGGGCTAGCCGCGTGGAAGACGCACGACGCTGTGGGCCTGACGCGTGTATGTATGAAGCAGTCTAGTGGCGCCGGGTACGTGGTCTTCCGCCTCGGCGGAAGGATCACCCGTCCGTGGCTGGACGTTCTGTCCAGTTGTGCACGAAGGGCCGCGGCGATACGCCGCCGACGGGCGCGTCATCACCGGCTCCCACTGCCTGATGGCCGTCGGCGCCGTCCCGAACTCCGCGGGCATGGGCCTGGAGGAGG